>NZ_CP046534.1:0-300000 GCF_009827135.1 Blochmannia endosymbiont of Camponotus nipponensis
TTTAAATCGATCTTCTGTTTGATCTGAATGTTGTTTCTTTTTAGAAGCATTAGAGATCACCGTTTGTTTTCCCAATGGACGCTGTGTGTCTGCTATTTTAAATCGATCTTCTGTTTGACTTTGTACGCAATTTTTTTTTATTTTTGGGTCAACATTCTGAATGAAAGTATTAATTGCATGTTCATGATTAGCAAAATTAACAGTATGTTGTTGTTTTTTTGTAATTATGTGTTTGTATATCAATAAACATATAATTACGTGCACCATAACAGACACTATCATGGCGGACATAAATTTTTTATAATATCTATTAAATAAATTTAATAATATCATCTTATTTTATAAGAATGTTGTTCTGTATTTAAGTAAAAGGATCTGTTATCATCCCAATTGAATGCACACCAATATTATTTAATAAATTTAATACCTTAATTATTGCATCATATTCTATTGTTTTATCAGCAGCTATCAAACATGATATGTTGGGATTGATTCGCATTTGATTACTTATTTCTGAAGAAATTTGCTCTAGACGTAATTGCTCTGTGTGTTTGTTGTTAATAACAAGATTATAGAGTCCCATTCTCAAAATTTCAATAGTAATCATAATTTTTTCATTATTGAGAATATTTGTTGTGACTGCACTATTTGGAAGATTTACCTCAAAACTTTGTATTAATTTAGACGGTACTATCATAAAAATCATTAAAAGAACTAATAATATATCTAAAAACGGTATGATATTAATATCAGATTTAATCATGTGTCTCATACGTTTTCTCTTCATATTGGTTTTCCTGATTTAATGCTACAGCGTCAATGTCAAAAAAAATCTGACGATATAGAACGGCAATAAACTCCTCTATAAAGGTATTACAATCTTGATCCATATTGTTGATTTGCGTAGTTAAATAATTAAACGCTATAACCGCTGGAATAGCCACGAACAAACCAATTGCCGTAGAAATTAATGATTCTGCAATACCTGGTGCAATAATTTCTATATGAATCATTTGAGTAGCAGCAATATTAGGAGCAGTGGTTTTACCCAACTCAATAAAAACATGTATGATTCCTAATACTGTTCCAAATAAACCAAGATATGGACTTATAGAACCAATTGTACCTATTAATGGGATATAATCTTCTAATGTTTTTAGCTCTATATTTAGAGCTGTATGCATAGTATCTAATGTCCTAGAAATTATTGTTTCAGGTGAACAGTATTTTTTTTGATATAATTTAGAAAATTCTTTAAAGCCTACATAAAAAATCTTTTCAACGCCATTTAATTTGCTACGATGAACTGAGACTTTTTTATATAAACTAGATAGGTCTATTCCAGACCAAAATTCGTTTTCAAATGCCTTCAATTTACGCTTCGCTAAATTAAACGCTAAAACACGATGAAAAATAATGCTCCAAGACAAAATAGAAAATCCAATCAGTATGAATATACTGATTTTTACTAAAATATCAGTTTTTAAAAATAAATCAAAAATATCCATACTCATTATTAATTTATATATTTCATAAAGGACACATAATATATTTTTTTATGAACAATACTTATCATCGTATTATATATTTTAATTCTTAAAATATATAATCGTATATATAGTTATTGTAGAAAATATGATCTTTTTGTAAAAACAAACTGTTAATATAAATGTAAACTTTCTAACTAAAAATTCAAATAAAATGCAACCTATATTTTTATTAAAAAAAACGAAACAATAGAAGCAACAAAGTACCAACCGCATTCTCAAATAGAATTATATAACAAAACAACGTGACCATAACTAATGCATTGTCATGTTTATATTAATAAATATTAAAAAACATTATTAAAATATTTATATATATGAATTGTGCATATATGGAATGTTATTATTGTTATGCATTAATAATGGATTTTATATATTGACCAATGTTAATAAAGTTATCCACAACATGTACTCCTGATTTAGACAAAATTGTATATTTCTCTTTAGCAGTACTACCGATACCAGAAATAATAGCACCTGCATGACCCATGCGCTTCCCTTTAGGAGCAGTAGATCCTGCAATATATGCAACCACTGGTTTTTTAACATATTTTCTAATATATGTTGCCGCTTTCTCTTCAGATCTACCTCCTATTTCACCAATCATTACCATTAATAAAGTTTGAGGATCTTGTTCGAATAATGATAATATATCAATAAAATCAGAACCGAGTATTGGATCACCACCAATACCAACACATGTAGACTGACCTAATCCAAGATCAGTTGTTTGTTTTACTATTTCATATGTTAAAGTACCTGATCTAGATACAATTCCCACACAACCTGGATTATGAATATTACTTGGCATTATTCCGAGTTTACATTGTCCCGGAGTAATAATTCCTGGGCAATTTGGGCCAATCATGCATGTATTATTTTTTTTTAATTCCTTTTTTATCAACAACATATCCAATATTGGAATACCTTCGGTAATACAAACAATTAACTGAATACCTGCATGAATTGATTCTAAAATTGCATCCTTACAAAAAGGAGCCGGCACATAAATAATAGAAGCTGTCGCATCAGTACTACTTATCGCTTTATCAACAGTATCAAATATTGGTAATCCGAGATGGGTGTGTCCTCCTTTCCCTGGTGTAACTCCACCTACTATTTGTGTGCCATAATCTAATGCTTGTTGAGAATGAAAACTAGCATGTCTACCAGTAAATCCTTGACAAATTATTTTTGTATCTTTGTTAATCAAAATTGACATTTTTCAAGTTCACCGCAGTTACAATTTGTTGAATTGCATCAATTAAATTATTAGTAACAATAACACCATATTTACTATTAATTAATCTATTAGAACCTAATGCAGAATTATTACCTTCTAATCGCGCTACGATAGGAAAAGATGTTGTATTACATGTGGACAATGCAGTAATAACACATTCAGCAACTAAATCACAACATACAATCCCACCAAAAATATTTATAAGTATTGCTTTTACCATAGTATCTTTTAAAATCATATAAAAAGCTGATATTATACATTCTTTGCTTGCACCTCCTCCAATATCTAAAAAATTAGCAGGAACTCCACCCAACGATTTAATTATATCCATAGTAGCCATCGCTAACCCAGCCCCATTAACCATGCAGCCAATATTTCCATCTAATGGAACATAATTGATAGAATTCCATTGATTATTAGACATCATCTTGCTTGTTTTATTTATCTCGCATATACTCAATAATTCTGATTGTCTAAATACAGCATTATCATCTATAATAATTTTAGCATCTAGACAAAAAAAATCATCATTATCAGTAACAGCTAATGGATTAATTTCAATTAAGATTAGATCTTTTTCCAAAAGCATATGTGTAGCATTAACAATAATTTTAGCAAACTGATTTATTTTAGATCCAGATAAACCCAATTGACACGCTAATATTCGTCCTTGATAAGGATGCATTCCGATTAAAGGATTAATGATCATTGTATGAATAAGATTAGGTTTTTTTTGCCCGGTAGTTTCGATATTTATACCACCTTGGTTAGAAACCATACATATTATTTGAGATGTATCTCTATCAACTAATATGCTTAAATAAAATTCTTGAATGATTTTAACAGCTGGTTCTATAAGAATAGAATGTACTAATTCTCCAGAATTAGTAGTTTGATATGTTACCAATTTGTTTCCAAGCCACTTATTAGCAAAAGATAATATATCTGACGTGCAAGGCACAACACACACCCCCTTTGATTTTCCACGTCCTCCTGCTTGTATTTGACATTTCACTACCCACGGGCCACTACCAATGGTATTTGCAGAGATGTAATGCTCTAGATCATTTAAAGTAGTACATACGAAACCTTTTAAAACAGGTAGATCATATTTTACCATCAGTTGTTTTGCTTGATACTCATATAAATTCATAATATACAACCATATTTATCGAGATTGCTACGAATTAACATCATAACTAAAAATTCAAATAATACGACGAACTATGTGTTATTAAATCCCTAAAAACAAACGCATTGGATCTTCTAACAACTCTTTAACATACACTAAAAAACTTACTGCATCCTTTCCATCTATTAATCTATGATCATATGATAAAGCCAAATACATCATAGGTAATATTATTACTTCTCCATCTACCGCTATAGGCCTATCTTTTATTGCATGCATACCAAGAATTGCACTTTGTGGAGGATTAATAATAGGAGTAGACATTAATGATCCAAAAATTCCACCATTAGTAATGGTAAAGTTACCTCCACTTAATTCTTCAATTTTTAGTTTTCCATTTTTCCCTTTTTCAGCTAAATATTTTATTTTTTTTTCAATATCAGATACACTTAATGTATCAATATTTCGTAATACTGGTGTAATTAAACCACGATCCGTAGATACAGCAATACTTATATCAAAATAATTATAATATACTATTTCTTCTCCATCAATGGCTGCATTAATTTCAGGAAAATTTCTTAATCCTTCTAGGACTGCTTTTACATAGAAAGACATCAATCCTAACTTAATTCCATAACTTTTTTCAAATAATTCTCCATATTTTTTTCTCAATATTATAATGGGCTGCATGTTCACTTCGTTAAAAGTAGTCAACATAGCCGTAGTATTAGTGATAGCTAATAAACGTTCTGCTATTTTTTTTCGTAAGCGATTCATTAAAATACGGGTTTCTTTGCGATTATTTTTATTTTTTTTTATGTGATCATGATCCACTTCTACATAATTTTTTTGATCCTTACAATGTGTTGTTTTTATAGAATGAATATATGATTCTACATCTTGACGAGTTACACGCCCTTTAATTCCACTACTTTTAATGCCTGTTGACTGCAAATCATGTTCTGCTACTAATTTTCGAATAGATGGAGTCAAAGTATTATGATTCTCATTATTTTGGATAATCGAATGTTCTTGAGATACTGCTGACGTAATAGATTTTTGATCTTTATAGTTTGATGGTATACCTTTTTCAAAAGTGATTCGATTTACATTCAGACGTCCTAAAATTTGTCCAGATACTACTATTGATCCTTCTTGTTCTAAAATTGACTCTAATGTTCCTGTGTTTGGAGCAGGCACTTCTAACATGATTTTGTCCGTTTCAATTTCCACTAAAATATCATCCTGTTTAATTTCATCTCCTGCTTTTCTATGCCACACAGCAACGGTAGCGTCTGCAACCGATTCTGGTAAAGTCGGAACCAAAATGTCTATACTACTCATTTTATATCCTTTTTAAAAAATTAATTTAGATTTAGTGCATCTTCAATTAATTTTTTTTGTTGTTGTTGATGCACTGAAAAATATCCCACCGCAGGTGCAGCAGAATCAGGACGCCCTATATAATGTAATTTAATGTGTGAAGGGATTATACTATAAAAACAATGTTGTATGTAATACCAAGCCCCTTGATTTTTAGGTTCTTCTTGACACCAAGCAAAATCTTGTACATTCGAATAAGAAGCAAAAATAGCCTGTATATTTTCATAAGGAAAAGGATATAATTGTTCAATACGAATAATAGCTATATTATGTTGTTTATTTTTCAGTCGTTGACCCAACAAATCATAATACACCTTTCCAGAACATATTACCACACGTTTAATTTGATTTAAAACAATGTCATCATCTATTTCATTAAATACTCTCTTAAATGATTCATGTACTAAGTCTTCCAATGAAGTAGTTACCATCGGATGTCTTAATAAAGACTTCGGGGATATCACAATTAGTGGCTTCTTAGCGCTACATGTTGCTTGTTGACGTAATATATGATAGATCTGACCCGGAGTAGAAGGCATACAGATACGTATATTATGTTCAGAGCACAATTGTAAATATCGTTCTATACGAGAAGAAGAATGTTCTGGTCCTTGTCCTTCATATCCGTGTGGTAAAAACATGACTAAACCACACAATTGACCCCATTTTTGTTCACCAGAACTAATAAATTGATCGATGACAATTTGCGCTCCATTAGAAAAATCTCCAAATTGTGCCTCCCAAATAACCAACATATTATCTGCTAAACTAGCATAACCATATTCAAATGCTAAAGCTGCTTCCTCAGATAATACTGAATCCCAAACAAAAAAAGATCCTTGTTTATTTTCTGTGTTATTAATATGTGTTAAAGGGATATATTTCATACCATTATTTTGATCATATATCACAGTATGTCTATGAAAAAACGTTCCTCGTGCAACATCTTCACCAGATAAACGGATAGAAATTCCCTGATCTAACAAAGTTGCATATGCTAGAATTTCTGCTGCTCCCCAATCAAACAATCTATTACCTAACGCCATCTCCATTCTATCATGGTAAATTTTCTTTACTCTAGCATGCATAGTAATACTCGATGGAATATTACTGATATGATAAGCTAAACTTTTTAAGTATTGGACATTTATTTTATCAGAGCTCAGGATATTATCATTTTTACCTAAATTGCGTATATGCAAGGACGTACGAATACTAACTGGTTGCCATTTATTCAAAATACAATGCTCTTTATCTAATTTTTCACGATATACATTGATCATTTTAGCACTGTCATCCATATTTATTATTCCATTTTTATTTAAAATATTGGCATAAATATTAAGCAATGTTGGATGATTACGAATTTTTTTATACATCATAGGTTGAGTAACGCTTGGTTCATCAGCTTCATTGTGCCCATATCTACGGTAACATACTAAATCGATTATCACATCACGTTTAAACATATTACGAAAATTTAATGCAACACGAGTAACATGAATAACTGCATCTACATTATCTGCATTAACATGGAATATAGGAGCCTGTATCATTTTTGCTATATCTGTGCAATATTGTGTAGAACGAATGTCATGAATATCTGATGTTGTAAACCCCACCTGATTATTGATAATAATATGTACTGTACCTCCTACATCATAAGCATGAGTCTTAGACATGTTAAAAGTTTCTTGAACGATTCCTTGACCACTAATTGCTGCATCTCCATGTATTGTAATTGGGAGCACTAAATTATATTTCTTTTTATCATCATGATGTATCGAATGTTCCAATAGTTGATCAATTCGTGCACGAGCACATCCCATAACTACCGGACTAACAACCTCAAGATGAGAGGGATTACATAATAAAGATAAATGTATAATCTGACCATTAATTGTAATGTCTGAATAAAATCCCTGATGATATTTTACATCACCACTACCAAAAGTAGTTTGATGTTTATCAGAAAATTCTTTAAACAAATCTTGAGGATTTTTACCTAAAACATTAATTAAAACATTTAGACGTCCACGGTGAGCCATTCCCAATAATATTTCTTTAATATTATGATGATAAACAGAGTGACGTATGATTTCTTTTAACATAGGAATTAGAACATCACCTCCTTCCAGTGAAAATCTTTTAGCTCCTGGAAATTTTGTTCCTAAATAACGCTCTATTCCTTCTGCTGCTATTATTTCCTGAAGAAATTGTTTTTTTTCTTCAGGATTAAGATTAAATACACCTGCTTTGGATTCAAAATGATTTTGAATCCAAAGCATTATATTTATATCAAGAACATGCATATATTCAATTCCTATGGGTCCACAATAAATTTTTTTTAGAAATGCGTATATTTCCAATAAAGTCATTGATTCTGTATTTATCCCAAAATGGATCGTATCAAATTTTTTTTGAAGATTTTCCAGAGAAAAATTGTAATTTTCTAAGTCTAAAAAATAGTTTTCCGATTTATTACTCCATAATTGTAAAGGATCTAACGCAGCATATTGATGCCCATATATTCTGAAAGAATTTATTAATTGTGATATTTGTATATAAGTAATATTACTGCTATGAATACCAGTGTTTACATACGATTCGTTAGGTACAATAGTATATTTTAACTGAGAATGCGTATTATTTTTTGAATTATCAGAAGATTTATTTTCATGATTTTTTTCAAAATATAATTTTTTAAACATTTCAGTCCAACTAGAATCTATAGAATTTGGATTTTTTAAAAAATCCTTATAAATTTGCTCTATATAAGATTGATTATTTTTTGATAAATAAGAAGAATCTAACCAATTTTTCAGTGTATTGCTATACATTGTAAAATCCTTGTATTTTTTTACGTTTAATTTTTTAATAATTAATTCCAAATCATTAATACAATTAAAATATCTTATTATATTTTATATATTAATTAACTTTTAATTTTATCCTCTATATATGAAGATATATATGTATATATATATATTGAAGTGCATTAGATTATTATTTACATTTTATTCTAAATTGTGTTGATGATTATTTTTATTTTTGAATGTTATTTATACCGATTGCACTTTTGGCTAATATTCGTTTAATATGACCTATAGCCTTGGCTGGATTTAATTTTTTAGGACATACATTAACGCAATTCATAATGTTATGACAACGAAAAATACTAAAAGAATCTTTGAAATTTTCTAACCGTTCTCTCTGATTAGTATCACGGCTATCCATTAAAAAACGATATAAAGCCAATAACCCAGCAGGACCAATAAACTTATCTGGATTCCACCAAAAAGAAGGACAGGAACTAGAGCAACACGCGCATAATATACATTCGTAAGATCCATCTAATTTAGAACGTTCTTCTGGAGATTGTAAATGTTCATGAATCAACTGAGAAGATTCCTGATTAGAGTGATCATTGATTAAAAACGGCTGTATTCTTTCGTATTGCGTATAAAATTGACTCATATCTACTACTAAATCACGAATTATTGGAAATCCAGGTAATGGACGTACTACAATTACTTTCTGATTCTTGTTATCATATAATTCTGTTAATGGAGTAATACATGCTAAACCATTTGTTCCATTAATATTCATTCCATCAGAACCACATACCCCCTCTCTACAAGAACGACGAAACGTTAAAGCTGGGTCTATTTCTTTTAGCTTAATTAAAGCATCTAATAACGTCATATTTTTTATATGTAATAAATCAAGCATATAATTTTTCATATAAGAATTTTTACTGACTTCAGGATGATAACGATAAATGGAAAATTTAATTTGCATAACTTATAACCCCATTTTTTAGTACACACGGGCTTTTGGAGGAAAAGGAAGGCGAAACTTTGGCTTCATATTTACATCACGACGCATCATAATGTTATTTTTTGGTAAAAACAACGTATGACACAACCAATTTTCATCATCACGCATGGGAAAATCATAACGACTATGAGCTCCTCTACTTTCAGTTCTAAAAATTGCAGCCATAGCAGTTACATAAGCAGTTTCTAATAAATTATCCAATTCTAAACATTCAACACGTTGAGTATTAAATATATGAGATTTATCGGGTAAAATAGCGTAATTTAATCGATTGCGTATTTCTTTCAGTTCTTCTAAACCCTTTAGCATTTTTTGTTCTTCTCTAAAAACAGAAAAATTCTTTTGCATACAAGATTGCAAATCTTGACGTATTGTAACTGGATTTTCTTTCGACCCTACTCTATTATTATCCCAACGAATATAACGGGCTAATGATATTTCTATATCAGAATCGGTAGGGCCACGAGCCGGCCATCCTTCTTCTGATAAATACGATTGTATATATGTTCCTGCAGCATGTCCAAATACAATTAAGTCTAATAAAGAATTTCCACCGAGCCGATTAGCACCATGTACTGATACACAAGCAGTTTCTCCAACCGCAAATAAACCTGGCACTACTGTATCTATACCTACATTATTTACAGTAATTACTTCTCCGTGCACTGTTGTAGGAACACCACCCATCATATAATGACAAGTAGGAAATACTGGAATTAACTCTTTTACCGGATCTATGTAAGAAAAAGTACGCACTAACTCCAAAATACCAGGTAACCGCAACTCTAACAATTCTTTTCCCAAATGATCTATCTTTAATTTAACATGAGGACCGCATGTGCCCGAGTACCCTCGACCTTCTTGAATTTCTAACATAATTGCTCTAGCCACTACATCTCGTCCAGCTAAATCTTTTACATGAGGAGCATATCGTTCCATAAATCTTTCTCCTGCAACATTTAAAAGATATCCTCCTTCACCACGACACCCTTCACTTACTAAAATTCCAACACCAGCTATACCAGTAGGATGAAATTGCCACATTTCCATATCCTGAGCAGGAATACCTGCACGTAATACCATACCAATGCCATCACCGGTATTTATATGAGCATTAGTAGTAGATTGATAAATACGTCCTCCTCCTCCAGTAGCAAGTACCGTAGCACGTGCTTTAAAGTATACTAATTCTCCTGTTTCGATAGAAAACGCAACACAGCCAAGTATTCTCCCATCTTGATTTTTTACTAAATCTAGTGCGTACCATTCTGAAAATATAGTTGTTTTATGTTTTAAATTTTGTTGATACAAAGTATGTAACAGCGCATGTCCAGTACGGTCAGCGGCTGCAGCAGTACGTGCTGCTTGTTCTTTTCCATAATACAAGGTTTGTCCTCCGAATGGACGCTGGTAAATACGACCATTTTTTAATCTAGAAAATGGTAAACCCATATGTTCCAGCTCTAAAACTGCTTTAGGCCCTGTTTTACACATATATTCAATAGCATTTTGATCCCCTATATAATCAGATCCTTTCACGGTATCATACATATGCCACTGCCAATCATCTTCATGATTATTACCGAGAGCAACTGTGATTCCTCCTTGCGCTGATACTGTGTGTGAACGTGTAGGGAATACTTTAGATATTAAGGCGCAGGAGAAACCCATTTTTGAAATTTCTAGAGCAACACGCATACCTGCGCCTCCAGCTCCGATAACAACTGAAAAAAATTCTTTAACTGATGATATATGATACATCTATATACTCCAAATAATAATCATCCCGAATAATAAATATACGAATAATATACAACCGGTTATCCATATCCCTAATTGCCTCAATACAGGTAATGTTATATAATCTTCTAATATATGACGCATGCCAATCCAAGTATGACTTAAGACAGAAAAAAGAGCTATGATACTAAATATTTTAGTGGTATTTTTGCTAAAAAAATCATACCATTTATCATATGACAAAGTGTTAACAGATATCATGAAAACAGAAATATATATAATATATGATAACATCCATATAGCGGAAAATCGTACCAACAACCATTCATATACTCCATGACACTTCAAAATTAATTTAATTGATACCATATTAAAATTCCACTGTAAACAGATAACAAAATAGTCAGCATAAATATAACTTTTGCACTAACTCTTCCTATTAATAATGTTTGATCTAAACACCCGAAATCCATTAAAATTTGACGGATACCAGCAACTATATGATAACTAAATACAATTGTAACTATCCAAAATAAAAACTTAAAAATATAATGATTTATTAATAAAAAACGATAAATCTTACAAAATTCATTATTAGAAGATAAAGATAATTTTAATAACCATAGAATAGGACCAATCATTATAAATAAAAAAATTCCAGAAATTCTATGTAAAATAGAAGCAATAGCAGTGATAGGAAACCGTATAGTTCTTATATTTAAATATATTGGTCTTCGATTTTCTTTAATCATATAAACACTCTTAAATGATAGAATAGTAAATATATATTTACGACAATATGTTTTATATCTTAAAAAGATTACAAAATAAAAAATAAATGAATAATAAAACAAACGATTATCATTATATTTTACTTTACAAATACATTTATTTTAATATATAAATATCATCTTTTTAATTTAACGTTTTCAGATTGCACTAACTTTTACCAAAATTATAACAAATGATTAGATCATATGTAATACTATATCCTGTATATTATTAATAATTTAATAATATTGTTAAAATTTAGAATTATATTTGGTATTTTTATTGTTAATACGGATATATTTATAAAAAATACAGTCTGATAGATTACAATTTTAATCTATATGAAATAATATAAAAACTAACACATTCAAATTAATGATATCTTGCTATCAAAGTACCAAAAATTTATTTTTTAAAAAAACTTGCACTATCTTGATTTTAAGTCACATAATATTGCTAATTTTTTGTTAATTCACTACACATTACTATAGCTTGAAGATATGATTGACAATAATATACAATTATAAACAACTTAACATTTAAATAATAAACATGTGTTTTTTATAAAAATTCTTATTTCAATACTAATGCGTCATTGAACTTGTGCAAAAATTAATTTTTATTTTTAACAAAAATAATCAAACAACAAAATTATATATTTTATTTGCTATTTAAATTCTTATATCTGTCACATTTTTCAAACCTGAAGAATTTATATTTATGATAACTTCAATCATGAACCTATAGAGAACCAATAATATTGGTTGTGTTATTTCAATTACCTATACATAAGTTGCGTATTCAAAATAAAAGATTCATAGATAAATAATGCGAAATTTGTAAGCATAAATAAATTATAAAACATGCAAATATATTTTCAGTGTTACATGAAGTATGAGTACCTAGATACATATACCTATACTTCCTACATGTATTAAAAAAATGAAATTTTATAGTTTTGTGCTAATAAACAATTCACTTTATATCAATGTTACTTATATAGTATATATACATACATTTAATTTTAAAACTAGCAATAAATTGTAGTATCATTGTTACCTAAATATATCATTAATACGATTAATAACAAAATTCATCGTTATTTTTACACATTAACAAACGACCGTTCAAACAATAATTTTAAACACCTACAAAATTATATAAAAGTAAAATTCCACCGACTATATTTTAAATAATCAAACATTACTGATAAAACAACATATGTATTAAATATATAGATATTTTTTAAAAAGTACAAAAAAGATATATACTGCCTATATAATAAATATGATAATCACTTATTCAAAATTATAATTTTTAAACACTTTAACTTTAATGCATCGAACCTCTTATAAAAACGTTACAAGACAGGGCAAAATAATATACAACCATAATTACAATTATAGCAGACACATACTTTTAATTCTTTTAATATACATACGCATTGGATTTATAAATATATAACAAATGATTATATTAAAAGGAATATTAATAGTTCTATATACAATTGAATTTTATTGTAAGAATAATAAATACAAATTTTATCCTACATCACGAGCATTCATAATACAATATAAACGTACGTATACTAATATAGATAATAAAGATATAATTTTTTATTCATATTTTATAAAATAAAATTATATTCAAACTATTATTGAAAAATGATGAAAAACTAATAATTGTAATTATTTGATGATTATTTTATTCAATCCATTATCATTGATCTTTTATCTTATGATGTTTTTATTATAGCATCAATAATACTTATTATTTCCTGTTCTATTTGTTTTCTATGAGAAACATTCAAAAAGCTTTCACAATAAATTTTATATACTGGTTCTGTACCTGATACACGGCACGCTGCCCAACCATTATGAGTCATAATTTTTACACCATCCATGAATATTTGATTATTTGATGAAACTACATTTAATATTTTAATGATAGGATCATTTGCTAATTCTGTCATATTAATCTGATGAAATAATGTATTGGAAATAAGGGATTTCTGTATATAATTAATGGGTAATTGAATACGATTATAGCTAGATATACTGAAATTTTGAATCAATTGATCATAATACTTTTGTAAAGATGTATCACTAATAGCAATTATTTCAGCTGCTAATAGACACATGATAAATCCATCTTTATCAGTAGACCATGGCGAACAATAAAAATCTAAAAAAGATGCTCCTGCACTTTCTTCGCCCACAAAACCAAAACAACTATTGAATAGTCCTTGAGCAAACCATTTAAAACCTACTGGTACTTCTAATAATTGACGATTAAGATTCTGTGCTACATGATTTATCATAGTACTAGATACATAAGTTTTTCCTATAGATAATAAATGATTGCGCCACAATGGACGATTTTTGAAAAGATAATTAATTGCGATAGCAAGATAATGATTGGGTTGTATTAAACCCAAAGAAGTAATAATGCCATGTCTATCACAGTCCGGATCATTAACTAAAAGCAAATCAAAATTACCATACGATTGTAACACTCCAGCCATGGCAAATTCAGAAGAACAGTCTATTCGGATACAGCCATCATAATCAAGATGTATGAAACTAAAAGTTTTATCAATCTTCTCACTAATTAAATGTAAATCCAATTGATAATCTTGAGCGATATTTTGCCAATAATCTATACTTGATCCACTTAAAGGATGTACTCCTAATTTTAAACCAGATGTTTTTATAGCGTTCATATCAATTATTGTAGACAACTTTTTTACATAACTCGGAATAAAATCTTGTATGTGTATATAACCGCTTTTCCAAGCACTATTTAATGTCATACGATGCACATTTTGTAAATTATTTATTAAAAATTTATTAGCAATTCGTTCAATTGCACGAGTTATATTAGTAGAAGCGGGTCCTCCATGTGTTGAGTTATATTTTATTCCACCATATTCGGGTGGATTATGAGAAGACGTGATAATGATTCCGTCAGCTTTTTTAGAACAATTATTATGATGATTTTTATTATATTGAGTAATAGCGTGAGAAATAACAGGAGTCGGAGTATATCCATTATTTGTTTGAATAATAACATCAACAAAATTCGCCGTTAATACTTCAAGTACAGATATGAATGCTGGTTCAGAAAGAATGTGCGTATCTTTTCCAATATAACATGGACCAGTTATACCTTGCTGTGCACGCACTTGTGCAATTGATTGGCTAATAGCTAATATATGAGCTTCATTAAAATTGTATTTCTGAGAACTTCCACGATGACCTGATGTACCAAATACAACATTATGAGCACTGTTACTTGGATCCGGGGACAAAGTATAATATTGTGTTATTAAGCGAGACATATCAATAATTTCATTATATGGGATAAGTTGCCCGGAACGAACATGATTTTTCATATAAATATTTCCTATATTGATTATTCTTTAATGTAAAAATTATTATAATCTCTCTTCATAAAATCTATCGATATATTAATGTTATAATTTTTAGTACATAAAGAAATATGAAAAATATGTTTTAATAGCCACATTATATTAACACTTTCAGGCTGCAGCAATAACGATCTGTGTCGATTAAGCAAGTATTGTCATATGTATTAAATACATATATTATTTAATTATTATTAACAGCGTCTTCATGCTATTACAACAGTACATTAAATGCAGCTAAATTATAGATTACGAACGCTTAAAACTATATATAAGAAAACTCCAGTAATATTAATCCATGGACTTTTTGGTGATCTTAATAATCTTAGAATAATTGCTGAAAGCTTGGCTCAACATTGTTATGTTGTACAAGTTGATTTGCGTAATCATGGTCGTTCTCCTCATGAACAATCTATGACTTATTCTATCATGGCAAAAGACATCTTAGATTTATTAGAGCAATTATCAATAAAAAAGTGTATAATTATTGGGCATTCAATGGGAGGAAAAGTGGCTATGAAACTATGCATGCTAGCACCTCAGCGCATAAGTAAAGTCATAGTTATTGATATAGCTCCAGTAAAATATAATGCACATAGTCATGATGACATTTTTCGCGCGATTGAATATATTAATAATTCTGGAGTAAAAAGTAGAGACGAAGCTGTACGCCTTATGCAACAATGTTCTATTGATAGGACATTAATATTGTTTTTATTAAAATCTTTCCGAAAAGGATCTTGGATTTTTAATTTTTCTTCTATTAAAAATAATTATATTTATATTAATGACTGGGACACATACCAAACTTGGTGGGGTCCAGCTTTATTTATTAAAGGCGCATTGTCTTCATATCTGGATGATTGTTATCTGCATGATATCTATCATCAATTTCCTCAAGCATATATTCAAAAAATACCTAACGCAGGACATTGGGTGCATTGGGATAATTCCATACATGTATTAAATATAATTCACAAATTTATTATCTATTAATTCATAAAATATATATTATATATTTTTATTTTATCATTTTACTCTAAAAGTTTATATAAACATAACAAATAAATAACACTAATGATTTTTTATTTTGATTAAGTGTTGTAAAAATGATATCATAAACAAATTATAGTAACATCAATGCTGTAATAGATTTTAAAAATTGGATGTGTTTTAGTTAACAATAACAATATATTTTTAATTATATAAGTATAAGGCTGAAATATTATGGGAGTAGCATTAGTAGGTATTTTTTTCAGTAGTGATACAGGTAATACCGAAAAACTTGCTAAAATGATTCAGACGCAGTTGGGGCAGGATATTGCTGATATTTTTGATATAGCTATAACTTCTAAAGAAGATATAGAAAATTACAATAATTTATTATTTGGAATTCCTACCTGGTACTATGGAGAACCTCAATGTGATTGGGATTCTTTTTTACCTGTCCTAAGAAATATTAATTTCTCTGAAAAAAAAGTAGCAATATTTGGATGTGGAGATCAAGAAGATTATGCAGAATATTTTTGTGATGCGATGAGTATCCTATATGATATTATTTTGAAAAATGGAGCCACTGTTATAGGGTTATGGCCTGCATCCGGTTATCATTTTGATACATCAAAAAGTTTAATTGGTACAGATAAATTTGTAGGATTAGCTATTGATGAAGATCGTCAACCTGAAATGACAGAAATACGCGTACAACACTGGGTTAATCAAATTCGGAATGAGATGAACATTAATAATCCCACTATATCACCATAGATATAGTGTATAAACATTAATATAATGATAGTTAAAATAAACCGAATTTATATACGAATATATTCGTATATATTTGGAATATGCATTCCTAATATATTTCAATAATAATTAACTAAATAGTTAGAGTGATCGCATTAATAAGATAAAAAATAATAATTTTTACCATATTTGTTTAATAAATATTAGACTTCTTTAAGGTTACTATCCTGTTGAATACTGGATAATATTTTTTGGAGTAACGTTTGTCTATAATGAAATACCCTTCTCGTTCAATTTGATAAACGCTAGAATTATAAGGTTGCACTATACTGTCTTCAACCACTCCTTTAGAAATAGTTAAAGATTTAGGATCAATATTATTCGATAAGTTATCCGTAATAGAGGAAGGATTAGGATGGGTGAATAATTTATCATACAAACGAAATTCCGCTGCTATATTTCTTGTTGCTGATACCCAATGAATCACTCCTGTAATTTTTCTGCCATCTACTGGATTTTTATGTAAAGTATATGGATCATAACTACAATAAATACAAATGATATTTCCTCTATTATCTTTCTGTATGCTTTCTGCTTTTATAACATATGCATACCTTAATCGTACCTCTTTACCTAAGGTTAACTTATAGCATTTTTTATCATGTAATATTTCACAAAAATCCAAACGATCAATAAAAATCTCTTTACTAAACATCACATAACGAAACCCCATCTTAAAATTATTAGGATGATTTGGCATTTCTACTTTTTCCTCATATCCTTCAGGTAAATTATTGATAATAATTTTTATTGGATTGATTACAGCCATAAGTCGAGGTGCGTTTTTGTTTAAATCTGCTCGAATACATGATTCTAAAAATGACAATTTTATTTGACTTTCCTGTTTACTAACACCGATACGATGACAAAATTCACGAATTGATCTAGCTGTATATCCCCTACGTCGTAATCCAGAAATAGTAGGAATACGAGGATCATCCCATCCTTCAACTATGTTTTTTGTAACTAAAATGTTAAGTTTTCGTTTAGATGTAATCACGTATTCTAAATTAAGACGGGAAAATTCATATTGAGTAGGATGTATATTTATATCAATATTATTTAATATCCAATTATATAAAATACGATTATCTTGAAATTCTAAAGTACATAAAGAGTGAGTAATACCTTCTATTGCATCTGAAATACAATGACTAAAATCATATGTTGGATAAATACACCAATCTTCTCCAATACGATGATGCGGAGCGTATTTAATACGATATAATACTGGATCTCGCATAACCATAGAAAAAGAGGACATATTAATTTTCGCACGTAAACAAGCACCGCCTTCAGGAAAGTCTCCATCCCGCATTTTAGAAAAATAAATTAAATTCTCTTTAATACTACGAGAGCGATATGGACTATTTTTTCCTGAATGCGTTAATGTACCACGATATTGTTTAATTTCATTTGTAGATAATTCATCTACGTAAGCTAATCCTTTTTTAATTAATTTAATCGCATAATGATAGAACTCTTCGACATAATCTGATGAATAATGTACATCTCCATGCCATACAAAACCAAGCCATTGAATGTCATGCTTAATAGCTTCAACATATTCTTCATGCTCTTTTTCTGGATTGGTATCATCAAAACGTAAATTACATTGACCATGATAACGTTCAGCAATACCAAAATTGAGACAAATAGCTTTAGCATGTCCAATATGTAAATATCCATTAGGCTCTGGAGCAAATCGTGTACGCACATCAGTACATTTTTTTGATTCTAAATCTTTATCAATAATATAATGAATAAAATTAGGTCGATAATTCATAAGAATATTCATTTATTCACCTTTTTATAAATATAAATAATCACTGATTAATATATAGATAATACGTTCATCACTATTTGCAATCACAATGATTGATTATTGTTATATTATAACAATAATCAATCAATTTGTTAAAATATTAATTTATATAAAAACTACAATCTTTAACACATAACATCATGGTAATTATTATTTAGATGTATATGCACAAATTTTAATTTATCATTATAAAATTTATTACATTTGATAAAATATACTCGTATTGATTGTATTGTCAGAAAAGTAGTCTATTTAATAGAAAAATCAGCATGAATATGCATCAAGTACAGTGTTATTAATTACAAAAATATATAATTATATTAAAATTAAAAAGCATCAGAGATATTTGCAAAATAAATATATTTATGATAGATATAAATACACTATATTTTAGTATTAAAAAATAATTGTAAACTTTATACACCTGATGTATGTATAACTTCAAAATTCACGGACGAATGCAATATAACAATTTTTTTAACAATATATATTTTATTTTATATATCTTCTTGTTGCTATTTAAGAATATTGAGTTAATGATCAACTTATATTTAACTATTAACCAATGGATCATACCTTATCTACAATTAAACATATATGTGCATGTGCACAATTTTAGTGTTTATTGAATTTTTCAATACTGAAAAACCAATTTATTATCAGTTTAATTACACAAGGATCCTACATGAGAGTTATATTCCTAGATACCTATGATCACGTTGCTCAATGGGTCGCCCACTATGTGGTTTATCAAATTAATTCCTTCCATCCTACTATTGATAAACCATTTGTATTAGGTCTACCGACAGGTAGAACTCCAATGAAAACTTATAAAAATATTATAACAATGCATCAGTCTAGTCAAATAAGTTTTAAATATGTGATAATATTCACTATGGATGAATATTTTGGTTTATCTTGTGAAGATCCAAAAAGTTACCATGCTTTTATACATACAAATTTTATTAATCATATTGATATCCCTAAAGAAAATGTCTACGTTCTAAATGGAGATACCAATGATATTAAAAATGAATGTAAACAATATGAAGAAAAAATAAAATCATATGGAGGGATTGATTTACTTATAGGAGGCGTTGGAAGTGATGGGCACCTTGCTTTTAATGAGCCTGGCTCATCTTTAACGTCACGTACTAGAATTAAAAATTTAAGCAAAGAAACTCGTATATCGAACTCTAAATTTTTTAATGATAATATTGATTCTGTTCCTAAATTTGCATTGACTATTGGAATTGCTACGTTGTTAGAATCAAAAGAAATAATAATAATTGCAACTGGACTAGATAAAGCAGTAGCAGTACAGGCAGCAATTGAAGGTAGTATTAATCACATGTGGACTATTACTTGTTTACAGTTACATCCTAAATCAATATTAGTATGCGATGAATTATCAACTATGGAATTAAAAATAAAAACAGTTAAATATTTTCAAGAGTTAGAAATAAACAATCAAACAATCACAATATAATTTTTTCTACTTTTTATTTTTACAAATATGTATGCTTTAACTAATAGCAAAATATATACTGGTAAAGAAATTCTTGACAATCATGCACTAATAGTTTCCAACGATATCATTAAAGCTATTTGCTTTACTAGTGAATTACCTAAAAACATAGATATATATGATCTATCAGGATATATATTGACACCTGGATTTATAGACTTACAGGTTAATGGATGCGGTGGTGTGCAATTTAACGATCATATAAATGCAATATCAGTATGTACACTAAAGACAATGCAAAGAACTAATCAATCCTCAGGTTGCACTAGCTTTCTACCAACATTAATTACCAGTAATGATATTTTAATACAACATGCTGTTGAAGTTATGCGCACTTTTTTATCCAAAAATAAAAACCAAGCTTTAGGATTACATCTAGAGGGTCCATTTATAAATTCTATAAAAAAAGGTGTACATGATCCTATATTAATTCGTGTCCCAACAAAAAAAATGATAAATTATCTATGTAATAATAGTGATGTTATAAAAAAAATAACTCTTGCTCCTGAACAATTAGACATGATTGTTATTCAAAAATTACAAAAATCAGGGATTTGCATTGCCATTGGACATTCTAACGCTACTTATAGCCAAACACGATTTAGTTTCTCATATGGTGTTAGTTTTGGAACTCATTTATTTAATGCCATGCCTCCATTAACTGCTCGTGAACCTGGTGTTATTGGAGCCATTTTTGATGTACCAGAAATATATTGTAGTATTATAGCTGATGGTCATCATGTTCATTGGGCTAATATTAGATATGCTAAAAAAATCAAAGGAAATCGTTTAATTTTAGTGACTGATGCTACTAGTCCTGCAGGCACAAATACTCTAGTATCTAGTTTTCTCTTTTCTAACAAAATTATATATCACCGTAACCACATATGTGTAGATAGTACAGGTATACTTAGTGGATCTACTTTAACCATGATGCAAGCAATAAAAAATAGTGTTAAATATGCTGGAATACCATTAGATGAGGCTTTACGTATGGCTACACTATATCCAGCAAAAGCGATAGGAGTAGAACATTATTTAGGAAGTTTAGAAATCAACAAAATTGCTAATTTAACCGTTTTTAATCAAGAGTATCAAATTAAAAAAACCATTGTTAACGGAAAAATCATTAACATATCATTTTTATAATTTATCTATGTTAGAACATAGATAAATGTGCTAAATAAATATTTATTATAATGAAAATCCACAATTAGATTAGTAATATTTAAAACTTTTATTATCACAAATTACTCATTACTTTCCTATATTTAAATAAAACTAGATTATTATACAATATAGTTTTAAATAATACATATAGCCATAATAGTAGCTCTTATTTTTTATTTGTAATCAAACTATAATTATAATGACATTTATACAGATACAAACAATAAAATAAACCGTATAATAGTACAATACAAACTTATAAAAATAGTACACTCCCGTAATAATGATATTAAATTTTATTATTTATATAACACAAAAGACAGTTGACGGATATTTTATAACTGTTGCATAATGCGGAAATGAGTATATGTTACTAAATGCATCATTGAATTTTTTTATAAAACAATACAATTGAAGAAATCATTGGCTACGTAGCTCAGTAGGTTAGAGCGCAGCACTCATAATGCTGAGGTCACAGGTTCAAATCCCGTCGTAGCTATTATATTGAAATAACAATATAACTATGATAATACAACCACAAACGCGGGAGTGGCGAAATAGGTAAACGCGTCAGAATTAGGATCTGATGCCGCAAGGTATGCGAGTTCAAATCTCGCCTCCCGTATGTTTATTTACGAAATGATTATATAAAAAATAAAAATATGATAAATATAAAACACTAATAAATATATTTAGAATAATGGGGCATAGCCAAACGGTAAGGCAGCGGGTTTTGATCCCGCCATTCCCAGGTTCGAATCCTGGTGCCCCAGTAAAAGTAGATCATCACTAAATTATTACACTTTAATAATCAAAAATAGGATGCTTTAAATTCATAATAAAAATTATAATTTTTTATTAACAAATGATTAGAAATCAATAATAAAAATATTAGGTGCAAAAAAAAACTTTTTACAATTACAGAATAAATTTATAGTTATATATAAATATAAATATTTATATATAACTTGTTATTAAATTACATGTACTTAGTTATATTGATATATCACCCATAATATAACTATCATATTTATTTATAAATACCTTTTTATAATATACCTAAAGCATATTTTAATATTTGCTTTTTTAAGTAATAAGAACGCTCAACCGCCATAAATGTGATATTTCTTGCTATCTTTAATGGTAAACAATTATTATGGAAAAGAACGTATAGCCAATCTATACACGATTGCATTAAGAAAGAGTCGTATTCACGACTCTTTTGATAGGATATCAAAACTTCTGAAACACTCGAACGCTCTTCAAAAACACGTGAATGTATCAATAATTGTGACAAGCTTATAACATCACGCAGTCCTAAATTTATTCCTTGTCCTGCTAAAGGATGCAAAGAACACGCAGCATCACCAACTAGTGCCCCTCCTGTAGTTACATACTCATGTGCACGTTGACGAATCAAGGGAACTACAGCCATATTGTGTAGTTTGATATTACCTAATTGTTTTTGGAAATTACTTTCAATTTCTTTTTCTAACATTTCTATAGGTAATTTTTGTAATTCCTGAATACGTTTAGGAGTGTTATACCACATTAATGACCCCCAATGACTATATAGAGGCAAAAAACCTATAGGGCCATAAGGAGTAAATATCTGCCAAAGTGTTCCATGTTTATATTTATCTGTTTCAATAGTGAGCAACATACAACATTGATGATATTTCCAGCCAATTACTCCAATTCCTAACTTTTTCCGGATTTGAGAATGCATACCATCAGCTCCTATTAACAAACGACTAATAATTACGACACCATTATCAAGAATACACCGCCAGTCACAGCCATCGTAATACATGGAGATTAACATAGATGGACAACATAACGTTATTGTTTTAAAGTTTATGAAATTTTCCCAAAGTGCTAATTGTAAACGATTATTTTCAACAATATACCCCATTTTAGACAAACCTACAGACATGGCATGAAAAATTACTTTTGCTGATGACCATTCCCATACTTCTAGGTGATGATATGGGGTACAAAAATCAGAAGGAATTTTTTTCCACACATTAATTTCTCTTAAGAACTCTATCGAAGCATAATTAATAGCAGCAACCCGAATATGCGGTTTTTTTTTGATCGGAATAGGATGTTTGTAATCTACTATAATTACTTTAATACCAGATTGAGAAAGACGCAACGCTAAAGATGCACCTATAATACCCGCTCCAAATATTAACACATCACAAAATAATTTATTCATAATACTTTACAATTCATGTAAAGATTGTTCTTGCAGATCACTGTATTCTTAATGATATTAATATTTCATGCAAACAAATACTTTTAAACAATAAATTTATAACATATAAAAATGAAAAACTTAAATAAATATAAAAAAATAAAAATCAATCACAATGACATGTTCTTGACATATAATTAAACATGTTTTACCCTAAATGTATTATTGTTAGTTTATACTGTTGTGTTAATGAATTGGTTGATTTTTATGAATTATTTTATATATATATCTTAAGATATCATGTTACTATTTATTTTAAAATTTAAAATATGTCTCAAAAAAAATATTTGAAAATTTCTATCACCTGTAAATGGTGACAGAATTTGTTGTTGTTGACTGTTCTATTTCTGAAAAGTTAGGGGTAATATTTGAATTTAGAAACCAAAGAAATTAGATTACAACCAGCAAATAATAAACGTTTAATAAGTCTATGCGGACCTTTTGATGATAATTTAAAACAATTAGAGTCTCAATTGAGCATTACCATAAATAGATGTGACAATTTTTTTAAATTAATAGGAACATCATTAGCAGTTGATACCGCTACTAATGCTTTAATATCTCTATACTCAGATACAGAATCTGAGTATGGAACGATTCATGATATTAATCCAGAGCAAGTATATTTGACCATTAAACAAATTCAAATTTCAAAAAAACAATCACAACATATAGAAGATATTCATCACACTTTGATGCAAATTGAAACAAAACATGGAATAATAAAACCTCGTACAAAAAATCAAACACAATATATTTCTAACATTTTTAACCACGATATCACTTTTGGCATAGGACCTGCAGGTACTGGAAAAACTTATCTAGCAATAGCTGCTGCAGTAGATTTATTAGAGCGAAGAAAAAACAAACACATTATTTTAACTCGCCCTGCTATTGAAGCTGGAGAGAAATTGGGGTTTTTACCAGGTGATCTTAACCAAAAATCTGATCCCTATGTACGTCCATTATATGATGCTTTATTTAATATACTTGGTCAGGAAAGAGTAGAACAATTAATACAAAAAAATATAATAGAAGTCGCACCATTAGCATATATGCGTGGACGTACATTAAATGATTCTGTTATCATTCTTGACGAGAGTCAGAACACTACTATCACTCAAATGAAGATGTTTTTAACACGTATTGGGTTTGACTCTACAGTAATTATTACCGGCGATATAACTCAAATTGATTTACCAATTACTCAAACATCTGGATTAACACATGCCATGAAAGTATTGCCTGTTATTAAAGATATTAGTTTTAATTTTTTTACCAAAGAAGATTCAATTCGTCATGCGATAGTTAGTCGCATAATAGATGCTTATGAAGCATGGGACAAAAAATAAAAAATTTATATACGTATCTAAATAAATCAAAACATAATCACACATCAAATTATAAAAACAAATACGTAATGATAATAATCATTAGAATGAGAAGGATTAATTAATGGTAAATAATCAAGTGATTATTGATCTGCAGTTAGCATGTAAAAATCTGAATGGATTACCTAATCAAAAAATGTTTCAAACATGGATATACAATATATTTGCTACATATAGAAAAAAAATTGAATTAACAGTTCGTATAGTAGATAAAAAAGAGATGCGTTATTTAAATTGGTATTATTTGGGAAAAAATTATCCCACTAATGTTTTATCGTTTCCTTTTACGCCGCCATCAATCGTTACATCTCCATTACTTGGAGATATAGTACTTTGTCGCCAGGTCATAGAATATGAATCTAAACAAAACAATGTGCCTTCTCAATCACATTGGGCTCATATGACAATTCATGGTTCATTACATTTATTAGGCTATAATCATATTTTTGATAAAGAAGCCATGTTAATGAAACAAGTAGAAATCAGTATACTTCGAAAATGTGGATATAAGAGATGTTGTTATATTAAACATAGATCATTTAAATATTTATAAATACAATTAAAATAACATTATGAATAATAATTTAGAGGAGAACGTTAATTCTATTCGCAAAAAGAGTTTCTTTACTTTCATATTACATCATCTCTTTCATAGTAGTCCTAAAAATCGCAACGATTTATTAAATTTAATACGTGATTTTGAACAAAATGCTTTGATAGATTCAGATACCCGAGATATGTTAGAAGGGGTTATGGATATTGTTGAACAAAAAGTTAGAGATGTTATGATACCTAGAGCACAAATTATTTTTTTAAAAAATACTCAGTCTTGGGATGAACAACTTAATACTATTATAGAATCTGCCCATTCCAGATTCCCAGTATTACATGGTAATCAAGATAAAATCCAAGGTGTTTTAATTGCTAAAGACTTATTACCATTTATATTAAAAAAATATCAACCATGTAATATTGATAAAATTTTACGTCCTGCTCTGGTAGTACCAGAGCACAAAGGCGTAGATAGAATGTTACAAGAATTTCGTCTGAAACGTTGCCATATGGCAATTGTAATAGATGAATTTGGGGGAATGTCCGGATTAATTACCATAGAAGATATATTAGAATTGATTGTGGGAGAAATTGAAGATGAATATGATAATAAAAATAGTTGTAATATTTGTCAAATAAGCCAATATACTTTTATTGTTAACGCATTAACCCCTGTTATAGATTTTAATAAAATATTCAATACCTGTTTTTACAATGAAGAAATAGATACTATTGGAGGTTTTATTATGCAATCTTTTGGGCATTTGCCTACCAATGGAGAATCTATTAATATTTCAGGTTATAAATTTAAAGTCACACTTACAGACAGTCATCGTATTGTACAACTACTTGTAAAAATTCCTAAAAACTCACTATATATCCCCAAACAAAATGATCTAAAAATATGATTGCTATGATTACTACATTTCATAAATATAAAGAATATCTTTGGTCTATCATAATATTGTTATTTGGAGTATTCGGTATTTTAGGATTTTCCCCATATAATTTTTGGCCAGCTAGTATTATCTCTTCAACTATTTTATTAAAAATTATTCTAGATTCTACATGGAAAAAAGCTGCATGGTATACATTTTTTTGGGGTATTGGATTTTTTGGGAGCGGATTGCAATGGATCTATATAAGTCTAGATCAATTTAGCAAAATGTATAGTTTTGTTAATATTTTATTAATCGTTTTTTTAGTATTATATCTAACATTATTTCCCGTATTATTTTCCATTTTATTGGCGATAACGCAATCACATACAACTATATGGTATACAATAAGTGTGGCTCCAATATTCTGGCTAACTACAGAATATATTAGAGGATATATTTTCACCGGATTTCCATGGTTACAACTTGGATATACTCAAATTGATGGACCCCTTAAAGGTATTGCCCCTATTTTTGGAGTGGAAGGTATTACATTTGTATTAATATTAATTAGCGGATTATTAGCAGTATCAATTAAAAAAAAACAATTATCATCAACTATCATATCTTTGGGGATGCTATTGCTTTTATGGCCTCTAACATGGATACAATGGTATCATTTACAGCCACAACGTGCTGTGCGTGTTTCTTTAGTGCAAGGTGATATCGACCAACATATAAAATGGAACCCTAATTATGTAGAAAAAATATTACAGACATATATCAATCATACTTTACCTTTGTTAGGAAAAACTAAAATAGTTATTTGGCCAGAATCAGCTATTCCAGGAAATGAAATCGATCATAATAAAACTTTAAAATTATTAGATCATCAATTTAGACAACATCAAACAAATTTAATTACTGGGATCATTGGAGTACGTTGTGCTTACAATTGTTACCATTACTATAACAGTGTAATAGTACTCGGAGAATCTGAACCTTATAAATACCCACATTATAATCGGTATGATAAACATCATTTAGTATTATATTCTGAAAGATTTCCATTTCAGAAATTTTTTAATCCACTGTTAAATTTTATTAAATTTCCTATACCTTTAATGCAAAAAGGTTGTTACATTCAACCACAATTAACTGTATCATATATAAAAATGACTGTTTCTATTTGTTACGAAATAATTCTGGGTAAACAAATACGTGATAATTTTAAACCTGACACTGATTTTTTATTAACTATTGCAAACAATGCATGGTTCGGAAATTCTATTGGACCATGGCAGTATTTTCAAATGGCTCGTATGCGTGCTTTAGAATTAGGAAGACCTTTATTATGCAGTACAAATAATGGAATCACTGCGATTATTAATGCAGATGGTTCTCTGAAAGCACAACTACCTCAATTTACCTCTGCAGTACTTAGTGATGAAGTTATTCCAACCACAGGTTTAACACCATATGCAAAATTTAGATATTGGCTATTTTTAGGTGTTGCTATATATATTGTGCTCATTTTTAAATGCAAAAATTATGTATAATTTTAATAAAAATTTTTAAATATTCAATGCACTTAGTATATAATTACTTAAGAGATTTGAATTCATCGAACATTATTAATTAGATAAACTGCATCATTACAATATTAGTTTTTATTTTTATAAAAACTTTATTTAAAAAAAATTGATATTTAATCATTAATTAAAATTTATTAATTACTAATTAATAATTTTATTATATCACAAAGTTATTATGCATAAATCATATTCTCCAAATGAAATAGAAAGTGTTATTCAACAGTATTGGTATACTAATAAAACTTTTTCAGTAATCGAAGATAATAATAAAGAAAAATATTATTGTTTATCAATGATTCCATATCCATCTGGAAACTTGCATATGGGGCATGTGCGCAATTATACAATTGGAGATGTAATTTCTCGATTTCAACGTATGCTTGGAAAAAACGTACTACAGCCCATGGGATGGGATGCATTTGGATTACCTGCAGAACACGCCGCCATGATAAACAATGTAGATCCAGCAAAATGGACATATTCTAATATCAATTACATGAAAAATCAATTACAAACATTAGGTTTTGCCTATGATTGGAACAGAGAACTGATCACTTGTCAGCCACAATATTACCAATGGGAACAGTGGTTTTTTACTGTATTATATAAAAAAGGTTTAGTATATAAAAAAACAGCATCAGTAAATTGGTGTCCATATCATAAAACAGTTTTAGCTAATGAACAGGTCATAAATGATTGCTGTTGGCGTTGTCATACTCATGTGAAATATAAAAAAATTCCGCAATGGTTTATAAAAATTACTAATTATGCAGATCAATTATTATATGGACTAAATCAATTAAAACATTGGCCCACACAGGTAAAAGTTATGCAGCGAAATTGGATTGGCCGTTCAAAAGGCATAAATGTTACTTTTAAAATTAAACATTCCAATGACACGTTGACGATATACATGACACGATTAGATATTTTTATGGGAATTACTTATTTAGTAATATCTATAGATCATCCAATAGCGTTAAAAATAGCAAAAAACAATTTAAATTTAGCTCACTTTATTCAAAAGTGTGATAATTTCTATACTAAATTAAATAAGAATAATATTCTTTATTTTGAAAAAAAAGGAATGCCTATAAATATTTGCGCAATACATCCAATTACTAATAGTGAATTACCGATTTGGGTCGCGAATTTTGTAGTACCTATGGAATCAGATAAAATAGGAGCAGCTATATCAGTTCCAGCGCATAATCAACAAGATTGGGAATTTGCTCAAAAATATAATCTACCAATAAAACCTGTTATAAAAAATCTAGATGGAACTGAAGAAAATATTATGGTTAAAGCAATGACTCATTATGGAATATTATTTAATTCTGGTAAATTTGATGGTTTAAGTTCTTATATCGCTTCTAATATTATTACCAAAATATTAATTACAAATGGTATAGCTCAATATAAAACACAGTATCGTCTAAAAGATTGGTGCATTTCGCGCCAACGTTATTGGGGCGTTCCTATTCCCATAATAACATTAAAAAATAATGTTGTTAAGCCAGTACCCTTGGCTCAACTGCCAATAATTCTTCCAAAAAATATGTCAAATATACAAGGAAACAACAATAGATATATCAATAGTTCTTTAAAAATATATTCTGAATGGATACAAACTACATATAAAGGACATACAGCTATTCGTGATACTGATACTTTTGATACTTTTATGGAATCTTCTTGGTATTATGCGCGTTATACTTGTCCTAATTATAATGAAGGTATGTTAAATACGCATGCTGCCAATTATTGGTTACCAATTGATCAATACATAGGTGGCATTGAACATGCCACTATGCATTTGTTATATTTTCGGTTTTATCATAAATTAATGCGTGATGAAGGACTAGTGCATACCGACGAACCTGCAATACGTTTATTATGTCAAGGTATGGTATTAGCAGATTCTTTTTATTATTTATCTTCTAATAACCAACGTATATGGGTTAATCCAACTAATATCAAAATAAAACGTGATAAAAAAGGATGTATAATAAAAGCTATTGACAAAAATGGACATGATTTAATTTATGATGGAATATGTAAAATGTCAAAATCTAAAAATAATGGCATTGATCCAAATATAATTATTAAAAAATATGGAGCAGATGCGGTACGTTTTTCTATCATGTTTGCTGCTCCAATTGAATCGCCATTAGAATGGAAAGAATCTGGTATAAAAGGTGCTCAACGTTTTCTCAGACGTATTTGGAACTTAGTATACCGACACGTCCAAAATAGACCCATAGAAACTTTATGTGTTTTAAAACTTAATCATGCACAAAAAATTATTCGATACAATATACATAAAACTATAGAAAAAGTTACCGAGGATATTGATCATAGACAAGCATTTAACACTGCTTTAACAGCTATTATGAAATTATTCAATAAATTATATAATGCCCCACAAGGAAATACACAAGACAGAGCAGTATTACAAGAAGGTTTAACTATAATAATACGATTACTATATCCATTTACCCCCCATATCAGTTTTATTTTATGGAAGGCTCTAGGAGGTTCGGAAGATATTGATCATGTAACATGGCCTGTTGTAGATAAACAAGCAATAAAAAATGAAAGAACACTCGTCCTAGTACAAGTGAACGGAAAGATGCGACATAAAATTTATGTACCGTTAAATAGTGATAAGAATATGGTTTATAAATTGTTAGAAACAGAAGGCATTTTGAACAAATATCTTATTGGAAAAAAAATGAATAATATTATTTTTATTCCAAATAAAGTAATTAATATTATTGTAAAGTGAATTCTGAATATTTCTTACGTAAAAAAAATTGTTTTTTAATAATTATAAGTATTGTAACTACTATTACACTTGCAAGTTGTAGTTATCGATTACACACAGATGTAACAGATCAAGAATTAAAAACAATTAGAAACAATATAAAATCTATGGTAATACACAGTTATGATCCATGTGGATCAATAACTCGAGCTATAATTTCTGAGTTATACGCAAATCATATTGATATATTTGATGATTTTAATAATGATATGTGTACAGAAAAAACACAGATTCCTCATTTATATATCATCAATGCTTTAGAAAAACACATAACCACTTTTTTATTTCAAAATGGAAAAGAAGCTGGGTATCAATTAATATTACGCATACAAACTAATTTATTAATACCAAATAAAGATTGTTGTCCTATCAAAATTTGCGTATGTCGTTCTTTTATAAGAAACCCTGAAAAAGCTTTATTTAATGATACACAAGAAAAAAATATACGTAAAGAAATGTATCAAGAAGCAGCTCAACAACTTATATATCAATTGATTCTACAATATGAAAATTGATAATTCAGATGTATTGTAAAATTATTTTTTATATTTAATATAAATTTTTTATTTTATCATTAAAATATGTCATGATTTGGATATACCCAGAACAATTATCTATAGAATTAAAAAAAGAACTAAAATCCTTTTATTTGTTGCTAGGAAATGATTCTTTTCTTTTAGAAAATAGTTATGTGAATATTGTTAATATAGCTAAAATACTAAATTTTAATGAATCTGTGAATATAACCTTAGATATGTATTCTGATTGGCAACATATACATAATTTATTTAAAACATCAAATTTATTTGAAAAACGAAAAATATTATTATTAAAATTTTCTCAAGATTATCCTGTTATTTGTTTTAACAAAAACGTATCTTCATTATCCTCATTGCTTCATGAAGATTTAATATTAATTTTGCACATTTATGAATCAAATAAAATTAATAAAAATAATATTCTATTAGAACATTTTAACAAAATAGGAACATTTGTTGATTGTAACACGCTTACACACGCATGTCTAATAACATGGATAGAAAATCAAGCCAAACATATGAAACTTGTCATAGAAAATTTAGCTATTCAATTATTGTGTTATTATTACGAAGGTAATTTAGTGCTATTAAATCAAATACTACAAAATTTATCTTTAATATATCCTGACGGAAATTTAAGTTTCATACGCGTAAAAAAAATAGTAACTGATTCAGCATGTTTTAATATAAATCATTGGATAGAAGCGATTTTGATAGGTAATAAACAACGCGCTGACCGAATTTCAAAAAAATTAGAACATATAGGTGTTGATTTAGAAACATTATTATATAAAATTAAATTTGAAGTATTAATAATAACTAATATAAAATACAATATGGCACAAGGAAAATCATTACCCAATTTATTAAAACAATATAAAATACATAGAAAGTATCATGCCGCACTGCTATCTAGAGCAGTGAAACGTTTAAGTTTATCTCGCTTATATCAAACAATAGAATTATTAGTACAAATAGAACTAAAGTATAAAAAAGATTATATTTGTTTATCACGATCAATTTTTGAACTATTATCTCTTATATTATGTTCTGATAAAAAAATCACACTTAATAATAATATTGTAATTTAATACATCATCCATATTGAGTAATACCTTTTCAGTAAATTATTATTTACTGAAAAGGTATTCTTTGTTAATAACATAAATGAAACAAATTTCCTAATAACTTGATTCTATTACATTAAAATATTTTAAAATAATTTCCTATTTCTTTACCATTATAACATAATTATATGTATGTATATATATGTATAAACTATATAGTAGTAGTTATTACTAAAAATTGATGGTTATCATCAACATGACTAACATCGCTACAATAACATCTCATACAATATATATAATTGTATGTTTAAATTAGAGACATATAACCTATCTATTTAAGTTCTATAAAACAACATAATCAAAACATCAAGTGAACACTGTTTCACATTTATTTTATCGGAACATCTACTATAAATACAAATCAAATAGTTATTTTTTATAATCTCAATAACAGTAAAGTTATATTCAAGTAATTACCTCTTTTCGTCAAAGACATATGTTGATGTGGATCCATGTCTTATTTTTTAAATAAATAAAACTCATTGTTAATATGTAACAACTACATCTATAGAATTCTTTATGTTTATTTTAAACATTAAAAATTAATAAGATAGTTATTGTACTGTTTAATTAAATAACATACATTTATATCTATTATCATAACAATAAAATTTATATATAACATATAATTGGATATTAAATTTGCAATCCGATATTTTGAAAGAATTTATAATTAATGTTATTAACAATACACAAGGACAAGATATTATGTGTTTTGATATGAGTATTAAAACCAATATCACGGATATCATGATCATTTGTACTGGCACCTCCAATCGTCATGTCATTTCTATATCCCAAGATATATTACATAAATCTCGTGGCGCTGGTTTAAAACTTTATGGAATAGAAGGCATGAATATTGGTGAATGGGTTCTAGTAGATTTAGGTGATGTAGTAACACATATAATGCAAAAAGAAATTCGTAAACTATATGCACTGGAAAAACTTTGGAGCTAATATAAATAAGGAACTTATTTAAATATATGTTTTATCTTATCAATAACAAATCATTTATCAAACAAGTGTATAACTATTTGCATCAATTGTTAATATCAAATATAAATAAACTTTAAATACATGAAGCCTAATAATTATCCAATCCTGCATAATTATTCGGATGAGTCTTTATTATTTACTCATCGTATAACTATTGCATGTGTTTTTATTATATTAATCATTGGTGTTTTATTGATTCATTTATACCAAATACAAATAGTTAATTTTAATATGTATACTACACGTTCTAACGAAAATCGTATTAAACTTATTCCTATTCCACCTAAAAGAGGAATCATCTATGACCGTAATGGAATAGCATTGGCATTAAATCGTACTATTTACCAACTAGAAATAATACCAGAAAATACAATTAACTTAATAGAAACAATTCATGAATTAAAATTATTATTAAATTTAAGCAATAATGATATTTCAAAGTTTGAAAACACCCTAAAACATTCTTCTCAATTTGTTTCATTGCCTATTAAGATTGATTTAACAGAAGAACAACAAGCTCGATTTGCTGTTAATAGGTTTAAATTTTCCGGGGTAACAGTAAAAAGTTATCAACGTCGTTATTATCCTTATGGATCCGACTGTACTCATGTTATCGGATATATTTCCAAAATTAACGAGGAAGATATAAAACGATTAAATAAAAAGGGTATTTTGGGTAAATATATTACAACCCCCAATATAGGAAAATTAGGAATTGAGCGTTATTACGAAAATATTTTACATGGTACACCAGGTTACGGTGCTGTGGAAATAAACAATCGAGGAAAAATAATTAGAGAACTATATAAAAAATCCCCGATACCAGGAAAGAACATTATTTTAACATTAGATTTAAATTTACAACAATACATTATAAAATTATTATCAGGAAATCGATCTTCTGTAATAGTTATAGACCCAAGAAATGGTGGAATTCAAGCCTTGATTTCGCATCCTAGTTATAATCCCAACTTATTCGTTAATGGTATATCGAATACAGAATATAACATGTTATTAAAAGATAACAATTGTCCTTTACTTAATCGCGCGACTCAAGGGATATACCCTCCTGCATCTACAGTAAAACCTTACATTTCCGTATCCGCTTTAATATTAGGAGTAATTAATCAGAATTTTTTATTTGATGATCCTGGTTGGTGGCAATTACCTGGTTCAGAAAAACGTTTCCGTGATTGGAAACGATGGGGACATGGAGAAATAAACATCACAAAAGCTCTTGAAGAATCTTCTGATACTTTTTTCTATCAAATAGCTTATAAAATGGGAATAGATAATTTGTCACAATGGATGAATAAATTTGGATATGGTAAATATACTGGTATCGATTTATTTGAAGAATTAACTGGTGTAATGCCTACTAAAGCATGGAAGGTAAAACGTTTTAAGAAACCATGGTATCACGGAGATACCATACCAGTAGGAATCGGTCAAGGGTATTGGACTGCAACTCCTATACAAATGTCCAAAGCCTTAATTACTTTAATTAATGACGGTAAAGTGTATATTCCTCATTTACTTGATAGTGTTATATCAGACACTGATCATATTACATACCATCAAAAAGAATACAAACAAATAGGTGACCCAAAATCAAATGTGTGGAAAATTACTAAAGACGGAATGTTTGGAGCAGCCAATCGTGCAAATGGCACAGTAAATAATAGTTTTTCTGGTACTTCATACAAAGCAGCAGCAAAATCTGGTACAGCACAGCTATTTAGCTTAAAAAGCAACCAAATCTATGATCCCAAAAAAATTGCTGAATCACTTAGAGACCACAAATTGATGACTGCCTTTGCTCCATATGAAGATCCTACGGTAGCCGTGGTAATAATTATAGAAAACGCTGGAATTGGAGTATCAATAGGAACAATTACAAGAAAAATATTTGATTTTATCTTATTATAATAAATAAACATCGAATTAGATTATTTTTATATATTTTTATCAACCTAACCAATTAGCGTAATATGTTTATGAGTCTAATTATCAAAAAAAAATCACTATGGAATAGATATCATATTGATTTAACATTATTTTTACTTATTGTTTTTTTGTTACTATATGGAACTTTCATAATGTGGAGCGCAAGTGGACAAAATTTTGAAATAATGCGACTGAAAATGTTTCAAATTATGGGAGGATTATTACTTATGTTTTTTTTAGCACAAGTTCCTCCCAGAGTTTACGAATTATGGACGCCTTACATATATTTTTTATCTCTCATATTATTAATATCAGTTAATATGATCGGACAAATCAGCAAAGGAGCTCAACGTTGGTTGGATTTTGGAATAATAAGATTTCAACCATCGGAAATAGTTAAAATTTCTGTATTGCTCATGATAGCACATTATATTAATAGAGGTCAGCACCCACCATCTTTTAAAAATGTTGGTATTGCGCTATTACTAACTATGACTCCTACTATACTCATGCTATTACAACCAGATTTAGGCACAGCAATTCTAACAATTAGCTCTGGATTTTTCGTATTATTTTTATCTGGAATTAGTTGGAAACTAATCATGCTTACATTATTAATAATAATTTTATTCGCTCCTATTTTTTGGTTTTTTTGTATGCACGAATACCAGAGATCTAGAATAACAATATTATTGCATCCAGAAATTGATCCATTAGGGGCAGGATATCATATTATTCAATCAAAAATTGCTATAGGTTCAGGGGGTTTTACTGGAAAAGGATGGCTACATGGAACACAGTCACAACTAGAATTTTTACCAGAACGTCATACTGATTTTATTTTTTCAGTAATAGGAGAAGAATTAGGATTTTTTGGAATATCAATATTATTGTTGTTGTATTTAGGGATTATATTACGTGGATTCTTTATTGCTGCCAAAACACAACATATGTTTGGGAGATTAATCATTGGGAGCTTTATGCTAGTATTATTTATGTATATTTTTGTAAATATTGGTATGGTCAGCGGTCTACTACCAGTAGTAGGAATTCCATTACCATTAATAAGTTATGGTGGCTCCTCTTTATTAGTATTAATGGCAGGATTTGGAATGATTATGTCAATAAATGGACATAAAAAAATGATTTCTAAAACATTATAAATGTTGAAATAAAACACAATAAAATAATTAACTAATATTACTGTTGCATTTTATAATTTTTCATTTAAAATTTTCAAAAACTTAAGACAAACAAAAAAACTACATATATAACTATTTCTATTAATATTATCAAATAAACATTATATTTCATATAATAAATAAATACTAAAAACATTATGAATAATATAAGAATATTTTTCTATTAATAATATATTTATGTAAAAAATATATTAAACATAAAGATATAAATATATAATGTTCAATAATAAGATAGAAAAACTATTATATTATAGTAGGCAATAAATAAACTAATGATTTTATTTTGCTAAAATTTTGCATATGTAACTCACTATGTTTTAAGTATTTTACTTGATAAGAAACAAGGTTTGTACACTTAAATATACAATATATACATAGTTGTAAAAAATTAATTTTTTACAACTATGTATACTCAATATTAATTATTCCATAATTTAAATAAAATTATTTTAACTTATGTGTCTACGAATTTGCACAATACATGTAACTCCAGAAATTAACAAAAACATTCCAATTAAAATCAAAGGGGATGGCCATAGTTGTCGATGTATAAATGAATACATCAAACCTGCTACAGTTTCCACCGCAATCAATGGCCCTATTAATGTTGTCGGCAACCTTTGACTAGCTTCATTCCAAAAAAATGTGCCTAACCAAGAACAACAAAATCCAATTAAAATCATTAAAAAAATAAAAAACATCGGTCTAGGACCAAACGGTAATATGAATTCATCTTGAATAAGATCTGAACAGCAAATACATACAAAAAAATAAACAAGGCACGATAAAGGCAATGTAACGACTCCTTGTGCATTAGCCCAAGTCATAGGCTTATTATGGGGATGTGTTTTTAACCAATGTGCATTTCTTAATGCATACCATGTCCAACATAAAACAGAAATAATTGCTAAAATTATTCCACTTACATATTCCCATATATCAAATATAGAAAATTCAGATTTTAATTCAGAAACATTTACACATAATAAACCCATTCCCATTAGACACAATGATATTAATAAGGTTTGGTTGGATAATTTATGTTCATTACGAAAAATAACATGTGTCGTTATAGTCAACATTAAAGGTAATGTACCAATAATAGCTGTTGAAATGGGAGCTCCAATGCGTTGAATGGCACTAGTCAAACACGTATAATACACCAAATGACCCGTTAAAACTAATTTTATTGCTTCTAACCAATCTTTTAATAACAATTTACGTAAACGCGCTCTATCATACCATGATAACGGTAACGAAATTAATCCAAACGCAATATAACGACCAGATGCTTGTAATACACTAGGATATTCCGGTATTAATAAGGGACCAACGAAGATCAATCCCCATAACAATCCCGAGACTACAGCAAAAGCAATTCCTAAGATCATGATATTTTTATTATACTGATGAAATATACCCGATACTATTATTTATTAAAAAAATCTGTTTTTATTATATCAAAAGTATATATTATTAGTATACACACTTTAATTAGACAATGTTATATGATATTTCATGAAGACTTATTTGTTCATATCGATTTAATTGATATATTATAAATTTTTAAAATGATAACAATGCGCCCTATAGGATTCGAACCTATAACTTACAGCTTAGAAGGCTGTTACTCTGTCCAATTGAGTTAAGAGCGCGTTATATTGTATATTTAACTAAATAATATATAACTTGTTAAAGATATCCAATTAAATCAAATATTTTATTATTAAGAAAGTCAATATTTTAAAAAATTATATAATTTAACATTAATAGTAATATATATATATATATATATTTAAAAAAATAATATCATTGTATTAACTCATAATTACTAGGTATATTGTTGAAATGACTGCTAAAGTAATTGATGGAAAACATGTTTCTGAAGAAATAAAACAAGAGATAGCCCAACAAGTACTTAAAAATACAAATTCTGGAAAACGGGCGCCAGGATTAGCTATGATTCTAATAGGGCATAACCCAATCTCTAATATATACTTAACTAATAAAAAAAAAGCATGTGAACAAGTAGGTTTTATCTCATTTATTTACACTTTACCTATTACAACCACTGAAAACGAGATTTTCCAATTAATTGAAACTCTAAATAACGATAATCGGATAGATGGTATTCTAATTCAACTACCATTACCAAAAAAATTGAAAAATATAAGCATTTTAGAGCGTATTGCTCCCGACAAAGACGTAGATGGTTTTCATCCATATAATATCGGGTGTTTATGTCAACGATCTCCTACGTTACGTCCTTGTACTTCCCGAGGTATTATTACTTTATTAAAATGGTATCACATAAATATGTTTGTGTTACATGCGGTTGTAGTTGGAGCCTCAAATATCGTTGGACGCCCTATGACTATGGAATTATTATTGGAGGGATGCACTGTATCAATTACACATCGTTTTACTCAAAATTTAAAGGTATACATTAAAAATGCTGATTTATTAATTGTAGCAGTAGGGCAAGCAAATTTTATTCCTGGCAGTTGGATAAAACGAGGAGCTATAGTCATAGATGTTGGTATTAACCGTCTAAATAACGGAGATATAGTAGGGGATGTTCATTTTTCTAGTGCTTACGAACGAGCTGCATACATTACACCCGTGCCCGGTGGTGTAGGCCCAATGACAGTAGCCACACTTATTCAAAATACTTTACAAGCTTATAATAGTCATCTCTAACGAAATAATTACCATTCTATATTTTAGCTTTTATCGTATAGTATGTATCAATATTACCTACGTTTCCATCTTGTTATTCCTGTGGACCCATCTTCTAATGTTATCCCCATGACGGCTAATCTTTCTCGTATTCTATCGGCTAATTTCCATTGATTGTTTTTACGTGCATTTTCACGGCATTGAATCAATTTTTGAATTTTTTTATTAGTATAATAATTTTTATTATTTTTTGATGTTATTTGTTGTAAAAATATTTCTGGATTTTGATGTAATAATCCAATAGTATTCGCCAAATATCTTAAGGTAGCAGCGATACCTTGAGTCAGAGAATGACGTTTTATTTTGAAGTCATTCAATCTATGTGCCATATCAAATAGCACCGAATATGCTTCCGGAGTATTGAAATCATCATTCATTTTAGAAATAAATTTTGATATAAAATATTCTCCTCCATTAGGTTTTACTGTAGGATTAGTATCTCGTAAAGCGACATAAAGCCGCTTTAAAGACGCATGCGCTTTCTTAAGATTATCATCATTATATTTTAATTGACTGCGATAGTGCGCAGACATTAAAAAATATCTTACTGTTTCAGGATCATAATATTTTAAAATATCACGTATAGTAACAAAATTATTTAATGACTTTGACATTTTTTCGTGATTTAATAACAGCATACCAGAATGCATCCATATATTTGCATAAGAAGTATCATAAGCACAAACAGATTGAGCAATTTCATTATCATGATGTGGAAAAATTAAATCCGAACCTCCACCATGAATATCTAATTGATTACCAAAAATAGAATAAATCATGGCAGAACATTCAATGTGCCATCCTGGCCTACCTGCACCCCATGGAGATGACCAAAAGGGTTCACCTGGCTTAGAGGTTTTCCAGAGCACAAAATCCATAGAGTTTCGTTTGATATTTGATGTTTTTAAGATATTATGCATTTCATTTATTTCTTTTTTATTAGATAATACACCATAATTACACATAGTTTTCACAGAAAACATAACATCCCCATTGGGAGCGGTGTATGCATGGTTTTTAGCCATAAGTAAATAAATAAATTTAATGATTATATTAATATGATCAGTTACTTTTGGTTCATAATTTGGACGCAATACATTTAAAGCATCTAAGTCTAGATACATTTCTTGAATCATACGATGCGTCAACTGTTGAATAGTTTCGTTATTTTCATAAGCTCTTTTTATGATTTTATCGTCTATATCTGTAATATTACGAGCATAATCAACTTGATACCCACAGTAACGTAAATAACGAACAATACTATCAAATACTACAAATGTTCTAGCGTGACCAATATGGCACAAATCATAAACAGTAACGCCGCAAACATATATTTTAATTTTACCAGAAACAATAGGTGTAAATGTTTCTTTTTTTCTTGTTAAGGTATTAAAAATTTTAAGCATTTTAATTTATTTTACTACAAACATATTTATTCAATATTTATTATATAAATACTTCTTCATTTATAGATTCCTAAAATAAAAATTACATACTATCTCAATGAATTTAATAATTAAGAATCATTATCTTTATATGAAAATACGATTATATTATGCTAATCATTAATATATGACAATATATATATTACATAAAAAACATAATGGTGATCATGTCAAAACATATAGTATGATTGATATATCAACTAAATGTACATATCGGGACATTTATTTTATAAATATAGATAATGTGTAATAAAATTTATTTTTAATAAAAAATTTTTACTCAATTATTAAATTTTAATTGGAAGTTTTTCTGTAAAATATTATAATATATAAACGATTATTATTTTATTTAATGTGTTATATGTCTATTTTATTTATTTCAGATGTTCATTTATGTATGCAATCTCCAAACATTACTGATGGATTTTTACATTTTTTAAATTATCACGTAATACATGCCAAAGCTTTATATATTTTAGGGGACTTATTCGAAACTTGGTTAGGAGACGATGAATATAATCCATTACACATTAATATTGCTAACGCTTTAAAAAAATTAAATCAAAAAAAAATTTCGTGTTATTTTATTCATGGTAATCATGATTTTTTGTTAGGAAAAGAATATGCCAATGCTTGTGGAATGACATTATTATCTGCGAAAAAAGTGTTACAATTAGCATCAGGAAAAAAAATAGTCATTTTACATGGAGATACTTTATGTACCAACGATAATTCATATCAATTATTCAGAAGATATCTGCATCATACTGTAGTTCAACGGTTATTTTTATCGTTACCATTATCTATGCGTTCACGTATATTCAACAATGTACGTTCATATTGTATACGAAATCACAAATATAAATCAAAAAAAAAAATAGATATTAATTTAAAAATGGCTACAGATATATTAGTGCAGAATCGCGCTCATATTATGATTCATGGACATACTCACCAACCAATAATTCATAATATTTTTCAATCCAAAAAAGATATTTTTAATATAATGGTATTAGGATGTTGGAAGAAATGCGGTTCAATGATAGAAATAAACGAAGAAAGCAACAATATAAAATTTACAGAATTTCCATTACATAAAACATAAAATTATTAAATTCTACCTTTTAAAATAATTTCTTTATATCTTTATATATATTAAATATAAAGATATATGTAATAAAAAATACAACATTATTTTTTTAATATAATATTGAAAACAAAATTAAAATCCATAATTACATTATTTCTAGTATATTCATGATATATGAGAATTTTATGTAAATACCGTGTATTATGATCATTTAATATATTGAATAAAAAAATCTTTTAGCGTCTACCTTATTTAAAGAATAAAACAAAAAAATCAATATAGTTTTAAGATAAAAATAATTTCGCGTTGCTATGTTCCATAGTTAAAACAAAGATTATATTAAAAAATCTTAATATAAATCATGCTTTACAAACTTTTAAATACATTTGATTATGCTGAATATATATATTATGTTATTTTTACTATTTATTAATATCACAATTGCAACAAAGTTATTAACACTACATGTTTGAATAATTAACATTAAGAACAATTCATATATATAAATTAGGATAGAATTTTTATAAAGAAAGATGATAATTATAATTATCATCTTTCTTTATAAAAATTCGAACACAACATACTTCAGCAATATAAGAACTAATATTTGATATTGTAAGCTTATATAATATAAAAATAACTATATGAATGTATATATCACTATTATGTATATTTAGATCAATTAAAATATAATAAAAATTATTATAATTAGTATTCTTAAATCAAGAATACTAATTAATTCTTTATAAATTTCTAAAATTTTACGATTTCCATCAACAGAAAAATATTGCACTTTTTTATCTTTCGATTCTTTTCTATAGTAATCTAGCACTGGTTGAGTATGCTGATAATAGTTATGTAATCGTTTAAGTATAGCTTCTTCATTATCGTCTTTTCGAGTAGTTAACGCTTCTCCAGTAATATCATCTAACCCATCATTTTTAGGTGGATTAAATTTAATATGGTAATTTCTACCAGAACTTACATGCACTCGTCTACCTATAATACGATCAACAATTACAGAATTTGATACAACAAATTCTATGATGTAATTTATAAAAATTTCATATTTTTTCATAGATTCTGCTTGTAGAAGTGTTCTAGGAAATCCATCTAATAAAAATCCATTATAACAATCATTTTTTCTAATACGTATATTCATTAATTGCATCATAAATTCATCATTTACTAAATCACCAGAATGCATAACATCTATCATACTTTTATTAATTGAATAGAAATTATATAGACTTCCACTTAAAACTTGACGCAACATTACACCTGTAGAAATATTTGGGATGTTATATTTACTTGCTATAAGATGAGCTTGTGTTCCTTTACCAGATCCAGGAGGACCTAGAAATATAATACGTATCACATTCAATTCTCAATAAAATTATAAAAAAGCAATAAAAAATATTTATGACATATCGAATCATTACTATATTCAGATACAGATAGCATGTTTATTCCAGTATATACTCATAAAATTTTAAATCCATATTAATCTTTTTCAGAAATTTTCTTTATACCCTAATTAAAACATAAAATATAATATTATATTTTATTAACTGATTACTTTACTCTGTAGAAATAACATTCCTATAATATCCTTTATATTAAAAATATATATATAAACATGTTATTATTTTTTATTTTATAAATGTCAAGTAATACGGTTATTTAATAAAGAATAGTAGTAATTTTTTATCAAGCTAATTATCAATTAGCTTGATAAACTGGTTATCGAATATATTCAACACCTATTAGTCAAATACATCTTCTCTTTAACGTATTTTAAACTTAATTTGTGAAGATTAAATTTACAAAATAGTAACTAAATGGATATAAAATTACATCAAATAATTAAATAAATAACGAAATTATCAATTTCATTGCAAGTATATAATCAAATGTTAACTAACATACATATTTAATATAGATGTTACTAATATATAGTATATTTATTTAGTTAATTTCTACATAATTTCAATTTTAATTATTACAATATTTGAATATCATTTCCATCTATTTCAGCATCAAACAAATCTTTAATCATTTTGATATATGGATCATTTGAAAATTCCTGCTTCACTGATAACATTTTTTCTTTATATAACATGTAAAGATATTCCATTGGTGTCTTTATTCCATAATTATCATCATTCTTTATATATAATTTTATTAGTATACCTATACTATTGCTTAGTGATTCTTGTATTATATCATGTAATGTTGTAGAGTTTAAATATTGATAATTAGACCGAAGATGTAAACATATTTCGTTTGAAGATACTTTTTCCTTCCATGCATTTATGACCAATTTTTTTGCTGGTTTTGATAATGATAATCGATATATTTGTGATAACCATGCATCATTTCTTATTGCCTTCTGAAGTATTTCTTTGATGAAATCAGGCATATTTTGATGATTTTTATGAAAATCTTGCATATCATCGTCATATTTATTAGATTCTAAATACCCTGACAAATCTTTTCCAACTTTATTATCAACATAATTAAAACTATCTTTCAACGTTGTTGTTTTAATATTGACAAATCGCTTTAATATACTTGTCATCGTGTTTTGAGATTCTGAAATTAAATTTGATTTTTTTTCTGTTATATTTAATGGACTACGTTCTTTATATCGTAATAACTTTGAACGAGCTTTCAATATTTTAGAAGTAGTATTTGTAGTATCAACGTTGGTTCCCAACATTAAAATTTTTGTTTTATTATCATCTGAATATAATTCAGATTTTTTTAACTCCAAATTCAGTATATTATTCATTTTTTTTGATTTTTCTGTATTCGATATATTATGTTCTTGATGAGGATGTGTTGATTGAAAAACATCAGCAACAATATGTTGTTGTGAATCATTTAAATCAAACGTAAGATTATTATCTGAACATGCAAATTCTGAAGAGACACTATCTTCTCCATTATCATGATGTTTATTGATTATATTTGTGTCAGGACAGAAAGCTAATGCTCGTAACATGATCATTTCTATGCCTATGCGATGACTCGGAACATAAGGTAATTCTCGACGACCTAATAGAAATATTTGATAATATAATTGTATATTTTCTGGAGTAATACGCTTACTTAATGTACGTATACGCTGATTTATTATATTGTTATCTTCTTTTTTTAAGGAATTTAATAAAAATTGACCGATAGCTATTTTTTGAAAAATAATAATAATTTCACTTAAAACATAATCCCAATTAATTCCCAAAACAGCTAAATTTTCAATTTGACGCATGATACTGTGCCCATCTCCATCAATTAATTTTTCAATTAAACATAATGGATACTCAATATTTGATATACCAAACATATTATTTATAACATCATTAGTTATATCATTATTACCTAAAACAATAGCTTGTTCTGACAAACTCAAGGCATCACGCATACTTCCTTTTGACGCATAAGCCAATGATTCCAATGCAGAAGATTCTATTTTTATATTTTCTTTATTAAAAATATGCGTGAGTTGAGTTATAATTTGAGAAATATTTAAAGGTTTTAGGTAAAACTGTAAACATCGAGATAATATAGTTTCTGGTAATTTTTGATGTTCAGTAGTAATTAAAATAAACTTAACATGTGCAGGTGGTTCCTCTAATGTCTTTAATAAAGCATTAAAACTATGACGTGATAACATATGCACTTCATCTATGATATATACCTTGAAACGCCCTGTAGAGGGCATATATTGCACATTATCTAAAAATTCCCTGGTATCCTCTACTTTAGTACGCGATGCTGCATCTATTTCAATAAGATCTATAAAACAACCTGAATCAATATCTTGACAGCTATTACACTGCCCACATATAGTAGATGTTATACCTTTTTCACAATTTAATCCTTTTACGAATAAACGAGCAATAGTAGTTTTTCCTACACCCCTCATACCAGTTAAAAGATAAGCATGATGAATTTTATTTAATGAGAAACTATGTGTAATTGCTTGGATAACATGTTTTTGTCCTATAATATCGGAAAACTTTTTCGGACGCCACTTACGGGCAAGTACTTGATAATTCATAAAATATAACTCAAATAGCAATTATTATAAACAAAGAACTAAACTTCATTAGTTAAATAAGTATATTTTTAATAATCAGAAAACATTATTAAACTATAAGAACTTACTCCTATAGTTTTTAATAATGTTTTACCGCCTAAATTTTCTAAGTCTATTATAAATCCAGCATGCTTTACTTCTCCTCCTAAACGTCTGATTAATTTTACCACTGCCGCAATTGTTCCACCTGTTGCTAATAAATCATCTATAATTAAAACTTTATCACCTGGAATAATAGCATCGGTATGTATTTCTAAGCATCCGCTATCGTATTCTAAAATATATGGCTCACTAATAGTATCACGTGGCAATCTTCCCGATTTACGGGCTGGAACAAAACCTAATTTTAATATTAATGCTAATGGAGCGCTAAATAAAAATCCTCTCGCTTCTATACCAACTATTTTGGTTAATTTATAATTTCTATAACGACGAGCTAAAAGAGTAACGCTCGCAGAATATGCCTGATGATTTTTTAACAATGCAGTAATATCGCGAAATAAAATCCCTTGTTTTGGATAGTTAGGTATAAATTTAATACTTTTCTTAATCAACTCTAACTGTTGATTCACAACATTTATCATATTTTTCCAAAATATAAATAACAATTTAATGTAACTTATATATAAATAGACTCTTGCACTAAATTACAAAAAAATCAATTTTTATGAATAAAAATACTATATATACTTACAAGCTCTAAGATTATTTTAGAAATATTTTTATTTTTTAAATATATTATTTTCCTGTCAATTATCAAATTTATATATTTATCCCATTCCATTACGAAATCATTAAATAATCTAATATCATAAATAATTACATTATTATACATTAATACAATAAAAAAATACAATATATATAAAATTATATATATTTAATAAAAATTTAAGTGTTTATTTTAATCCATATTAGAATCACTAGTTTTAATTAATATATATAATCTATTTATTATATATAATAACTTAAATGATTCTATCTTTTCTCTATAATTACATATTTATAGTAATATAAATCGGTGTTATATATTTTAATCAAATAAAGGGATATAATAATCTTATTAAATATAAACATTCATCAAAAAATTATAATTTTCATTAAATAAAATATATTTTTAATATCCAACACCATATTTAAATAATTAAATAAACGCAAAAACATTTATTTATATTAATAAAGAATATATGTTCTAAAAATTAAAAAATCTATAGAACTTAAAAAGTTCTTAATTTTTTTACTAAAAACAATAAAATATTGAATGCTCAATATATCTAATAATATTTAGAACTATAATTATAAAATATATTTTTTATAAAAATATAACATTACTCTTTACGACAATTTTTAGAGTCTTTAAATGTTATTATGGCGTTATATTACGTGATAAGCGCTTATATTAAATTAATATTACAACACTATACAAATAGATATCGTTGTGTAAAGATATCTATTTCAAAACAATTCTAAAATTGTGTTGTATCTGTTGTCATATATATATAGTATCCAATTAAATAAACACATTACTTCTATCGGGATGCTATATAAAAAATCATTGTAATTCTTTACTACAGCTGCTTCTTTCCAGACCTGACTGATTTAAAAAAAATTACTAAAAATCATTTAATAGCACCCCTTTTAAGAATTATCCAGATTATTTTAAACTTTTCAAGTAATAATTAAATATTTAAATATTATTAATATTATCTTCTCTTTATTTTAAAATAAAAAATTTAAGTATTTTAAAAACTTTTTATTAATTACATTCCATAATAATTATCAATATAAATATATTTTTATATAATATATTTTTTCCTGCTGTTATTTCCGTTACCAATATAAAAGTAAAAACAATAATTTTAGTTATGAAATTATACAATTCTACACCCATTTTACGCATTCTAGATAATTATTGTGTAAAATAAATTTCAAAGCAAGAAAATATGACATATATATAAATACAATAACATTCATAAAAATCCAATTTTTGTTAATAAAACTAATTAATTCTCTAATACTCGGTAACTAAATCAATGTAACATATAAATTTTTCAAATTATTTTTTTATAAAAAAATGCTTTATTTAGTCAAATTAATGTACTATATATTTTATATGTCCAAAAATATACTTGGATACATAACACAAAAACATACATTTACCCTTTATATTTATATAAATATTCGCCCAAGTATTAAAGACATCATATTAATGATGATGCAGGTGTTATTTCGGAATGAAACGGGATGTTTTGTAAAGCTAATATTAAAACTTCATCTATTTGTTTTACTGGATGAATCTCTAAATTATTAACTACAATAGCAGGCATATCTTCTAAGTCACGTTTATTTTCATACGGTATTAAAACTGTTTTAATACCTCCTCGATGTGCTGCTAATAATTTTTCTTTTAAACCACCAATCGGCAATATTTGTCCTCGTAAAGTTATTTCTCCTGTCATAGCTACACTCGCTTTAACCGAATTTCCTGTTAAACAAGACACTAAAGCAGTACACATAGCAATTCCAGCGCTCGGTCCATCTTTTGGAGTAGCTCCCTCCGGCACATGAACATGAATATCTTTTTTCTCATAAAAATCAGTATTAATTCCTAGTTTATTTGCACGCGCCCGCACTACAGTTAATGCAGCTTGAATAGACTCTTGCATAACTTCACCTAATGAACCAGTGTAAGTTAATTTACCCTTTCCAGGAACACAAGCAGTTTCAATAGTTAAAAGATCTCCTCCTACCTCAGTCCAAGCTAACCCAGTAACTTGTCCAACACGATTTTCTAAATCTGCATGACTACAATCATAACGTCGAACACCAAGGAAATCTTTTAAATTATTTTCATCAACGATGAAATGTTTTATTTCTTTATTCATTAGTAGCATTTTTACCGTTTTACGGCATAACTTAGAAATTTCGCGTTCTAAATTACGTACTCCAGCTTCACGTGTATAATATCGAATAATACCTATTAAAGCGTCATCCTGAATAGTTAATTCTCCCGGCTTTAAAGCATTACGCTCTATTTGTTTAGTGAATAAATGCTGTCGTGCTATGTTTAATTTTTCATCCTCAGTATATCCAGATAAACGTATTACCTCCATGCGATCTAATAAAGGACTGGGAATATCCATCGAATTAGAGGTAGCAAGAAACATAACATCAGATAAATCATAATCTATTTCTAAATAATGATCATTAAAAGCAGTATTCTGTTCTGGATCCAATACTTCTAACAAAGCAGCAGCTGGATCCCCACGCATATCTAAAGACATCTTATCTATTTCATCTAACAAAAATAACGGATTCCTTACACCAACTTTAGACATCTTTTGTATAAGTTTTCCAGGCATAGATCCAATATAAGTACGACGATGACCTCTAATTTCAGCTTCATCACGCATACCACCTAAAGCCATGCGTACATATCTACGTCCAGTAGCTTTAGCAATAGATTGTCCTAGTGATGTCTTACCCACTCCAGGAGGACCCACTAAACATAAAATAGGTCCTTTAATTTTATTTATTCTATTTTGTACAGCTAAATATTCTAAAATACGATCTTTAACACGCTCTAATCCATAATGATCCTTATCCAGACTTTCTTGAGCTTTAAGTAAATCTTTTTTCATTTTACTTCTTGCATGCCAAGGAACTGATAATATCCAATCTATATATCCACGCACTACAGTGGCTTCCGCAGACATAGGAGACATCATTTTTAACTTTTGCCATTCTGATTCTACTTTTTTTCGTGCTTCTTTAGGCATTTTAGCTGATTCTATTTTACGTTTAAGAGATTCATTTTCATCAATAACGTCATCAAGCTCTCCCAATTCCTTTTGTATAGCCTTCATTTGTTCATTTAAATAATACTCACGTTGACTTTTTTCCATTTGTTTTTTTACACGATTACGAATACGTCTTTCAACTTGTAATAATTCAATTTCTGACTCTATTATAGCTATTAAATATTCCAGACGTTCTGTAACATCTGACATTTCTAAAATAGATTGTTTATTATTTAATTTAAGTGGCATATGAGCAGCTATAGTGTCAGCAAGTCGATCTGCATCATCAACATTATTCAAGGATGTTAAAACCTCAGGAGGTATTTTTTTGTTAAGCTTGAGATATCCTTCAAATTGATTAATAACAGCACGCATTAAGATTTCTTGCTCACGTTTATCTAATTCTTTAGGATGAAAAGAATTTGCGTTAGCTTTAAAATGATTTCCAGTATCCGTTAATTCAATAATACGAGCTCGCATTAACCCTTCTACTAATACTTTAACTGTACCATCTGGTAATTTAAGCATTTGTAAAATTATGGATATTGTTCCAACTAAAAATAAATCATTAACACCCGGTTCATCGGTTGAGGCTTCTTTTTGGGCCACCAACATAATTTTTTTATCACCATTCATAGCTGATTCAAGACAGCGAATTGATTTATCCCGACCAACAAACAATGGAATTACCATATGTGGATATACTACTACATCACGTAGAGGCAATACAGGTATTTCTATACATTCAGGTTGCTCAGTATTCATAGAGCCATCTCTCTTGGTTATAACTTCTCGGAGTATAACATTTAAATATACAGCTCGTCATTTTTAATGATCAGACGTTTAAAGATATGGGGACAAATTAATTATATTCAATATTGAACATGCGAAAAGAAAAATAAATAATTATTTATTGATGAATTTATGTATCATGTTATATTTATTAAATTTTAATTATTTTAAAAATCTATTCTTTCAAAAAATAAAAATTTTGATCTTAAAAATTATTTAAACATATTTAAATATGCTTAGTATTTTTAGAGTTTACATTAAAATTAAATATTTACATTTATTATAATCAAAATATTAAATATTTATTTTTTAAATCTGATTATTTATTTTATTAACAGTGTATTAATATGATAAACACTACATGTTTATCATACCTTTCATATTTACGTCATTAATTCTTTTAAAGAATTTAAATTTTTATTTAAAAAATAAATATATAACTAATATAAATAAACATTGTTTTATTCTATATAAATAACAAAGACCATGTTCAGCAATAATATAATGGGTTTTTAGTATCATTCCTTACAAAAAAAATTTTCATAAATTTTTAAATTATATTAAAAATATAAAAATAATAACAATTAATTAAAAATTAATTGTTTAACTATTTGCAATAATAAAATGCTTTACCTATATTGAAATATATAACACTTGAAGGTATATCATACTATTTATTCAAAAATTTAGATATAACTATTTCGTGCATATAATTATATATAATCAAATGATTGTAAAAAAAGCATACTTCAATATATTTTTATTAATATTATTAGTTGTGATAGTCTTGTCTGAATATATAAATTATATAGACCACTCCAATATATACAATCAATGTATTATTATATATAGAATAAAAATATTATTCATCTTTCAAATACTCTATGCATACTCTCATCATAAAAATATAAAAATACTATTGTTATCAATACTTTTTAAGTATATCACTTATAACTAAATAATTAAAAATAATAATCTTTTCAATTGAAACAATATTATTTACTTAAAAATATCTACATTGAAAGAAACAATATCTAAATGTTTTTTTAGTGATCGAAATACACATTCATTTACCTAATGGTATTACAAGTTAATACCATATTATTTATTAATACTTTAATCAAAATGAAAGACATGAATAGAGCTATGTAAATTACTACAAACATCAATTTATCAACTTGCAGTACTCACACACTCCAATAACATAAATACTAATTATCAATATCCTTCATATAAAATATGAATTTGTATCTAAATAATAACTACATTAAAAACAAAAATAACACACCTAAAACTATAAACAATCATTATATATTAACATAATCATTTGCAAACACATGTATCTATACAACATAGATTGTTATAATTTCAAGCAATCCTGTTCATGAAAAATACACTTCATTATTATTTTAAGTTCCTGCTATCTGCATAGAAGATATTAAAACAGATCCACAATGAATATGTCCACGTGTTTCAATATCACATCCTATAGAATCAATGTTACAAAACATTTCTTTTAAATTTCCAGCGATAGCAATTTCATTGACTGGATATTGGATAATACCGTTTTCCACCCAAAAACCAGATACCCCTCGTGAATAATCCCCAGTGGTAATATTGATTCCCTGTCCCATTATACTAGTAACAATAAGCCCTCGATGCATATTTCTTATTAATTCCATAAAACTTAAGTCTTTATGACTAATATACCAATTATAAATACCATCAGCATGCCCGGTACTTTTAAGCCCTATTTTACGAGCAGAATAACTATTTAAAATCCAACCATTTAATATACCATCTTCTATAATAGTACGATTTAGAGTGCTTACCCCTTCGCTGTCAAATGGAGCTGAGCCTAATCCTTTTAATATATGTGGCCTTTCTTTAATCGATACCCAAGAAGGGAAAATTTTTTTATTCAAATCATTTAGTAAAAACGTAGATTTATGGCACACATTATCTCCATGAATAGCATTTGCTAAATGGTGAAACAAACTTGTGGCTACTTCAGCTGAAAACAATACTGGAGATTCCATTGTTTTTATTTTCTTTGGATTTAAATGATCTAATACCCGTCGAGCACATTCTTGACCAACCCACTTCGGCGAATGTAAATCATGAAATGTACGACTTAATGTATATGCATAATTTTGTTCCATAATATCATTGCTTGCGGCAACCACGCTACAAGATAAAGAATACTGACTACTAGTATAGCTTTGTAGCATACCGTGACTATTCCCAAATACTCTAGTAGTAAAATGACTGTTAAATCTACCCCCTTCAGTAGAAATTATACGTTTATCATATTGTAATGCCGTTTGTTCTGCTGTAGATGCCAACGTTACCCCTATTTTAGTATCTAAATTAATAGGGTGAAATAAGTCAAGATTCATAGCATCGAATGCTAATAACTCTTTATCGGCAATACCGGCATATGGATCTGGAGAGGTATAAGACGCTATATCTGCTGCAGCCTCAACAGTACGAATTATAGCTCTCTCATGTAAATCGTTCGAAAAAGCATTACCTTTTCTTTTTTTACGCAATATAGTTATATCTAAGGCACCATGATCATTAAATTCTACATTCTCAAGTTTCCCGTAACGAGTGCTGACGATAATTCCTGTAGTTTTAATTACTGAAACTGCTACTTCATTCGAATATGCATGCGCTAGTTGTAATGCTTGATTTACTATATTTTCTAAAAAATTACGTTGCTGCATCATGTGATGTATTTCATTCATCTTCCCCCCTATAACAAAGATTTCAGTAGATTATATTAATATTTCAACAAATAATATTATGTTGTATGTATTACTATATAAAATAAAACATTTTAAATTAATTATACACTGCATCAATAAAATTTTATCAAATACTCTGCTTCTTCAACTAATAATATCAGCAAATATAATAACATCAAAAATAATATTTCACGATGTGCAAAAATTAAAAATGAAAATAAAATTTTATAAAATATATACACTGCAACCGGAGTAAATATATAAAATATAATGAAATATTATAGACAAAACCATAATATACACATACTTATATACACATTAGAAATTTAAACAAACAACTATCAAATCATCATATTTGATGATACTATTATTATTTAATACTATATTGAATATGGAATATATACACATGAATTAATTGGTACCTCCAACGGTAATATTATTTAATTTTATTGTCGGTTGACCAACACTAACTGGTATACTTTGCCCATTTTTTATGCAGGTTCCTATACCTTTATCTAAAGATAAGTCATTGCCCACCATAGAAATACTCTGCATTATTTCGATCCCTGATCCTATTAGGGTAGCTCCTTTTATAGATTTGGTGATACGTCCTTTTTCTATCAAGAAAGCTTCAGATGCAGAAAAAACAAATTTACCTGAAGTAATATCTACCTGACCACCATTAAAATTTGCAGCATATACACCATAATCTACACTATCAATAATTTCTTCTGGTGTCGATTGACCAGCCAACATATAAGTATTAGTCATACGCGGCATAGGTAAAGTGGCATAGGATTCACGTCTACCATTTCCCGTTGAAACAGATCCCATTAATTTAGCATTTAATTTATCTTGCATATATCCTTGTAAAATACCATTTTTAATTAAAATATTATATTGCCCCGGCACACCTTCATCATCAATAGATAACGATCCACGTGATCCTTTTAGTGTGGCATCATCTACTATTGTACATAATTCAGAAGCTACTACCTGTCCAATTTTATTAGAAAATACCGAACTACCTCGTCTATTAAAATCTCCTTCTAGACCATGGCCTACCGCTTCATGTAACAAAATACCGGGCCAACCTGATCCCAAAACCACCGTCATAGTTCCTGCAGGAGCCGCTATAGCCTCAAGATTAACCAGACTCATTCTAACAGCATCTTTAGCCCAACAATCAGCTCGAATTTCCCCCTCGATGATAGTATCTAAGAAAAAATCATATCCAAATCGTCCCCCACCACCACTCATTCCTTGTTCTCTTTTTCCATTTTGTTCTACTTGAACTAATATAGACAAACGTACTAACGGCCTAATATCTGCAACTAAAGTACCATCTGTAGCTGCTATCAAGATTTGTTCATAAACACCTGACAAATTAGCATTAACTTTGTGTACTCTAGAATCAGCATTACGTGCTATTTTATCTATTCTCATTAATAATCCAATTTTTTCTTCTTTAGATATGCTAGACAATGGATTCACGTAAGAATACACAGAAGGACAGGAATGTTGATGAGTGAAATAAGAATATTTAGGACTAATAGATCCCACAGTAACATTACAATGACGCTCACTCGTAATACTAGTAGCAGCCGTCATGCTATGTATCAAAGCATCTAGAGTTAATTGATCAGTGTAAGCAAATCCAGTTTGTTCACCCGTGACTACTCGCACACCAGCACCTTGATCTATAGTGTAAGACCCAGATTTAATAATACTATCTTCAAGAGCCCATGTTTCATGAAAACACGACTGAAAATAAAGATCTGCATAATCTATGTGGAATTTTTCTGTCATATCTAATAAATATAAAAGATCATTACGTTGCAGTTTATTAGCTGTAAGTAATTGTTCACTAACAAAATCTAAGTTCATATAACCTCTATCTACGCTATTACATTATATATTAAAAATATATAATTTATTTATATTCATATCAACAATTATATATTTTTCTGATAAATTTTACATATTTTTTAAATGCGCGTTTTAAACAGCCTGTATATTTAATGTAATCTATATACTACAATCGTAGTTATTAAATACACTAATGTTAGATCAATTTGTGAATTTTAATATTTTTAAAAACACATTAATTTATTTTTAATCTACTTTATTGATAAATTTAGATAACTTTTTAACAATTTTATATCTTTTATTATAACTAATAATTATATTAACTGATATTTATCATATATTATAATTAATAAAAAATCCTACATTCATCAATTTTATAAACTGTTTCATTTTCTAAAAAATGTAACATTTGATTATCAGTAATATTAATATAGTAATTAATATATATAATTAAATATATTTAAATTTATTTAACCGAAATAATGACATGATAAAAATCATTATTGTCAGTTTTCTTATAAATTATTAATTAATTTCGAGGAATTTTATTCATTAAAATCACTAAAAATGGCCATGATCCGCCATCTAACAAACAATTCAAAAATATTTCTGGTGTACATAAAATATTAGTTACTAAAAAATTCACTAAATATGTAATACATTGATTAATGAAAGAAAAAAATATGATAATACAAGACTGTCTCCACAGCGGCATATATCTAAAAAAATAAATATTTCGTGTTGCTAAATAAGCAAGTACGCTTAAAGATAAAGAGTGCATTCCTAAAGTAGAACCTAATATAATATCCGTTATCAATCCTAAGATAAATCCTGTACCGACATTTACTTGATTAGGAATTATTGTTATCCAATGTACTAATAATATCATAATCCAAAATGGATGAACATTCCATGTTCTTGGGCATAGAGGCACAATCTGTAATATAACTGCAAACACAAAGGAACTATATATTATCCACCGCTTATAATTATAAAATTTATTATACATTTTTATAAATTATTTTTATTTTAATAATAATGCAATAAATAAATTATTTTTAATTTCATTACTATTCCCAAATTAAAACTGCATAACATATACACTGTAATTTAACTATTGGATGCGCTTGAACGACAGTACGATCTTCTTCTAAGTCTAATATTATATTAGATACTGTTGCTACTGGATATCCTTCTGGAAAACGGCCATCTAATCCAGATGTTACCAACATATCGCCAATAGATACATCTAGTTTCCCTGGATATTCTGCACGTAAATCTGCATTACACCCGCAACCCATTAAAATCAGACGCATACTGTTACGCTTTATTTGCACAGATAAAGCATGTTCAGGGTCGCAAATTAACATAACACGACTACTAATCATATTAGTTGAAATTACTTGTCCTATTATGCCTGCATCAGTAATAACTGGTTGACCAACATAAACATCATTATTTTTTCCTCGATTGATAATAATTTTGTTACCATATAAATCTGCGTTAACAAAAAGAATTCTAGTAATCATTTTTCTTCTGTTATAACACAAAGGGGAATTAAGTAACTCACGTAATTTAAAATTTTCGTGCTTATATTGGTCTATTAATAATAATTCACTGTTCTTTAACAACAACTCTTGACGTAATGTATTAGTTTCTAATACTAATTTATCATATCCTTTTAACATCATCGAAACATAACTTAATATATAACGAGGTCTATCACATAGATAATAAAACAAACAAATAGAATTTTCTATATAACTTCTTAATTTTAGAAACATATTCAATTTTCCATCAGCGATAATAATAATAATGGACATTATTATCGATAAAAACAAACGTAATTCTAAGTAAGGAAATTTACTGCTTATAACACTACACATAAGAAGGTACCTTGAATTTAATAATATCCATTAAATATTCCACAAAAGGGATATATTTTAACTCATTTAACGTTATCAACTTGCCATATATCAATTATTCTATAATGCTTTTATCGAAATTATTCCTCACTAAATAAATCTCGACCATGTACATCAATCATATCAAGAGCCTTACCACCACCTCGTGCAACACAAGTAAGCGGATCTTCTGCTATTACTACTGGAATACTAGTTTCCTTTATCAATAAACGATCGATATTTCTTAATAATGCACCACCGCCAGTTAATACCATACCGTATTCAGAAATATCAGATGCTAATTCTGGAGGACATTGCTCTAGTGCAACCATAACTGCGCTAACAATACCAGTTAGAGGCTCTTGTAATGCTTCTAAAATTTCGTTATTATTTAATACAAAACTTCGTGGTATTCCTTCTGCCAAATTTCGTCCACGTACTTTTATTTCTAGTAATTCATCATCTAAATACGCAGAACCTATAGTATGTTTTATTCTTTCTGAAGTCACTTCACCAATTAAGGAACCATAATGACGGCGCACGTAACTAATAATAGCTTCATCAAAACGATCTCCTCCAATTCTAACAGATGATGAGTACACTACTCCATTAAGTGAAATTACAGCTACTTCGGTCGTACCTCCTCCAATATCTACCACCATTGAACCAGTAGCTTCCGATACCGGTAAACCTGCTCCAATAGCTGCCGCCATAGGTTCTTCTATTAAAAACACCTCACGCGCTCCCGCTCCTTGAGCAGATTCACGTATCGCCCTACGTTCCACTTGTGTAGCTCCTACTGGCACACACACTAACACTCTAGGACTAGGTTTCATGAAACTGTTACTATGTACTTGTTTGATAAAATGTTGTAACATTTTCTCAGTAATAAAAAAATCAGCTATTACTCCATCTTTCATAGGACGAATAGCTGCAATATTTCCCGGAGTACGTCCTAGCATCTGTTTAGCTGCATATCCAACAGCAGCTACACTTTTGGGCATACCCCCGCGATCTTGTCTAATAGCAACAACAGAAGGTTCATTTAATACTATACCCTGTCCCTTCAAATAAATCAGAGTATTAGCAGTTCCCAGATCAATGGATAGATCACTAGAAAATATACCCCGAAATTTTTTAAACATAGTAATTTACAACAATGTTATTAAATTTATTAAAATTATCCATTCGTATGAAACCTCCTAAAGAATGATAAAAACAACATTCACACAATGTCACCACTAAATATATTTTTCAATGACTATGTTTTAAATATTGCTATATTATTTTGTGTTTAATTTTAAATTAGCAGTTAAATGCTAATTATATCTAAGCAATCTACATCATATATAATATGTAATATATCTACATGATATATATAATCACTACGAATATTGTAAATTCATACTATGTAATATTTACTATAACATATAATATTTTTTATACTTTCGCTATACTTAGAGGAAAATATAAACCACATATATATGTATTGAAAAATATTACAACTTAATATTATAATAACAATGTTTGAAACATAAATTGTTTATCACATTAATCATCACATAAACATTATTTTGCCTAACAAAAAGTTAAAAACAACAATACACTAATTTAGTGGTTAGCATCATGGATTCGTTGTAATCATATAATGATATATATATTATATTAATCATTTCAACAATAACATTGCAATAAAATACACCATAAATACTAAAAAATATTTTTTTTGTTACATGATACGGATAACACATATTAAATATTAAACAAAATATATATATGAGAATTATGATGATATACTGCGCGTTGAATTCTAATGAGGATATTTAAGATCATGATAAATACATTTCATATTTTATTGATGAATGGCCCTAACTTAAATTTATTAGGCACACGTGAACCCCATATATATGGATATGAAACTTTATCTGATATTGTAGTAAACTTATATAAAACATCTGAATCTTTAGGTATGAAAATAAATCATTTTCAATCCAACGCAGAACATGAATTAATTAATTGCGTGCATAAAAATCGCAAAAATACAGATTTTATCATTATTAATCCTGCAGCTTTTACTCATACCAGCGTAGCATTAAGAGATGCATTTTTAGCTGTAAACATTTCTTTCATTGAAGTTCATCTTTCTAACATCTATAAAAGAGAAAAGTTTCGATATCGTTCATATTTATCTGATATTGCCCTTGGTGTTATTTGTGGATTTGGAGCACACGGATACCATTTTGCTTTGCACATGGCACATAAATATTTATCCAAAAAATTAACCAATAACAAATAAACATAGGTTTTTGTTATGGATATTCGTAAAATAAAAAAATTAATTACATTAGTTGAAGAATCTACTATCTCTAAGCTAGAAATTTCTGAAGGAAACAAAATAATACGTATAATTCGTTCTACATCTCAAAAATTATCTCCTTTAACACAACGTGTACCTGTAACAAAAACGTCGGAAATACCAGCATGTATTTCAAATGCAGAAATAACACGCTATGATAATGATAAATTAATAGATAGTGGACATGTTATACGTTCTCCTATGGTAGGTATTGTTTATCTCAGCTCTAGTTCAGATTCTAATCCATTTGTATCAATAGGGCAAATAGTTAAAGTGGGAGATACTTTATGCATTGTTGAAGCCATGAAAGTTATGAATCAAATTCAATCAGATAAATCAGGTACAATAAAAGCAATTTTAATTGATAACGGTCAACCAGTTGAATTTAACGAACCATTGCTTATCATTGAATAAAGAGAACAAAATGTTAGAAAAAATTGTCATTGCAAATCGAGGAGAAATAGCACTACGTATTTTGCGTGCATGTAAAGAATTGGGAATAAAAACAGTAGCCGTATATTCCACCATAGATCGTGCTTTAAAACACGTCCTTTTAGCCGATGAAACTATTTGCATAGGACCTCCGCCTGCGACACATAGTTACTTAAATATTCCAGCTATTATTTCAGCTGCAGAAATTACCGGATCATCAGGAATTCATCCTGGTTATGGATTTTTATCAGAAGATGCTGATTTTGCAGAACAGGTTGAACGCTCTGGTTTTGTTTTTATTGGACCATGTTCAGAAACAATCCGTTTAATGGGAAATAAAATATCTGCTATAACTATTATGAAAGAATCAGGAATAATGCCTGTTCCAGGTTGGAATTATGAACTGAACAAGAATATAAATAAAGACTTTTCTAATTTTTCATATCAACATTTACATATTAATTATCCAATTATCATAAAATCTGCTCATGGAGGAGGAGGAAGAGGCATGTGTGTAGTGAGGAAAGAATCAGATTTACAAGATGCTATACAAATGATACGAACAGAAGCAAAAAACATGTTTAACAATGACACTATTTATGTAGAGCAATATTTAGAAAATCCAAGACATATAGAAATACAAGTTTTATCTGATGGACAAGGAAATATAATTTATTTGACAGAACGTGATTGTTCTATTCAAAGGAGACATCAAAAAATAATAGAAGAAACTCCTGCATTAGGTATCAGTTCTGAAATGCGGCAATATATGGGAGAAAGTTGTGTAAAGATTTGTTATAAAATTGGATATCGTGGAGTAGGCACATTTGAATTTTTATATGAAAACAATGAATTTTTTTTCATCGAAATGAATACTCGTATTCAAGTAGAGCATCCAATTACAGAAATGATTACCGGAATAGATCTAATTAGAGAGCAATTAAAAATTGCTTCTGGATATACATTAGATATTAAACAAGACGCAGTTACATCTGAAGGGCATGCTATAGAATGTCGTATTAATGCTGAAGATTCTCACAATTTTATACCTAGCTCAGGACATATCACTAGGTTTCATGCTCCTGGAGGACTAGGCGTACGTTGGGAATCTCATATTTATTCTGGATATTCAGTGCCGCCTTATTATGATACAATGATAGGAAAATTGATTTGTTTTGGAAAAACACGTGACATAGCCATTGCCCGCATGAAAAATGCGTTATCGGAATTAATTATTGATGGTATCAATACTAATATTGAGTTACAATTAAAAATTATAACCGATGAGGTATTTCAAAAAGGGAGAGAAATTAATATTCACTATTTAAAGAATAAACTGAATATATAAATAATTAAAAATAACGTATAAAAAATATATTATATTTTGTAAAAAAAATAGGTGGTTATTATTCTTTTTAATTATAAAAAGAAACATCTCCATTCTAAATGAATACAATGCCTCTACATACATCACCAAGTTAACAGAATAAAATGTTAAAAATAAAGAATAAAAAACATTTATAGCTTTTCCATACAGTTATATCTTTTTATCATATATGGCAAACATGCTAAACTTTCTATAGTCCAATTTTCTGTGTTTTTATTTTTTTGTTATTTTTTTCACTATACACTAATACGTTAGTGCCAATTCCTGATAATCGGCCTGCTAACATATCATTTTCAGTGTCTCCTACCATATAAGAAGAGATCATATCAATATTAAAACGTTTTTTTGCATCTAATAACATTCCAGGATTAGGTTTACGACACAAACAATCTCGCTGAAATTGCTTGACTATTCCTTGTATATGATGCGGACAAAAATAAATTGCATCTATATGTACACGACGTGTTTGCAAATAATAAATCATCCATTTTGTTAAAAATAACAAGTCATATTGAGTAAATATACCTCGTGCTATTCCAGATTGATTAGTAACTATTATTAGCAAAAAAATTCATTTCCTTCAATTCTATCATTGCATCTATAACATTATCAATGAAACAAAAATTATCAATACTATGCACATAATTCTTATTAACATTAATTGTACCATCCCGATCTATAAATATAGCATTATTTGAACTCATGACTTATACCTATACTTATAATTTGTAAATATTCTTATCAAATAATGCCAATAAAATCTTATACTTTCTGATAACATTCATAGAATCATCAATTCTGACGCAATCATAAGAAAACATCATATATAAACATCGATAAAACACTAATATATCTTATGTAGAATAATAAAACTTTTTAAAAAATCATACTATAATATATAATTATATATTAAATTACATAATCAATGTTACTTAGCATAAAAAAGAAAATACGCACTACATATAATATATTTAAAAGCAATAAGTTCAATTTAGTATTTGAAATATATATTTAAACAATAAAATTTTTTATAATTTTTTATTAACAACCTTTTTATATTAGATAACGATAATGCGTACCAGTCAATATTTATTAGCTACTCTTAAAGAAGTACCTAAAAATTGCAAGGCGATTAGTCATCAACTAATGTTACGAGCTGGTTTAATTCGCCAAGTATCATCTGGGCTTTACACCTGGTTACCAACAGGACTACGTGTCTTAAGAAAAATAGAAAATATTATTCGAGAAGAAATGAGTAAAATAAATGCGATCGAAATATCTATGCCAATCGTTCAACCAGCAAAATTATGGAAAAAAAGTGGTCGTTGGATAGAATATGGCGCAGAACTATTACGTTTTAGCAATCGTAATGATCAGGAATTTGTATTAGGACCAACTCATGAAGAAATGGTTTCTGAAATCATTTGTAAAGAAACAATGTTTTACAAACAGTTCCCATTAATTGTGTATCAAATTAATACTAAATATCGTGACGAAGCACGTCCTAGAGGCGGAATAATTCGTGCCAGAGAATTTATTATGAAAGATGGATATTCTTTTCATGTAGATAAAAAATCTCTTACAAACACATATAGCAATATGTATGATATATATCATACGATTTTTAATCGTATTGGACTAAATTTTTGTGTTGTTCAAGCTGAACCTGGTAGTATCGGAGGAATATTATCTCATGAATTTCAAGCATATTCTGAACATGGTGAAGATAATATTGCAGTTCCCAGTATACCTAGTAAAAATTCCAATAACTTCAAGTTTTTGCATGATGCTACGAAAATACAACCAAAAATGGCTAAAGAAAACATGCGATTAATAGTAGCTCCACATGTCCAAACCATAGAAGAATTAACCAATCAATTTAATTTATCGATACATCAGGTTGTAAAAACAATAATTGTACGCGCCACACACAAATACATAAATAATTCTTATCCTTTATTAGGTTTAGTAGTACGGGCTGATCATCAAATTAGCTTAAAAAAAATTGCAATGATTCCACAGATATACACCCCTATATCTTACATAGATCCAAAAGAATTCCATACAATTACCGGAGCACAACCCAATCTATTGGGTCCTATTAATTTACCTATACCATTAATTATAGATTATAATGTAGCAACAATGAATGATTTTATTGCCGGATCTAATATAAGTGGCAAATATTTCTTTGGAGTCAACTGGAATCGTGATTTACCACTAGTAAAAATAGCAGATTTACACGAAGTACCGCATAATAATCTACACATTAATGAAAAAAATATCTTATCAATTCATAACTGTATCGAAATAGGACACATATTTCAATTAGGGCAAAAATACTCAAATCTAAGTCGTAACTATATACAAAAAAACAATAAAAATAAACATAATTTGATAATAGAAATGGGTTGTTATGGAATAGGAATTACTCGTATTATTTCTGTAATTATCGAGCAAAATCATGACAAAAACGGCATTTTATGGCCAGATATAATCGCACCATTTAAATTAGCCATTATACCAATTAATATGTACCGTTCTATTAATGTAAGAATCATTACAGAAAAAATTTATAAACAACTTATATCTATCATAGGAACAGATATATTAATTGATGATCGTAAAGAATATCCAGGGACGATGTTTACTGACATAGATTTAATCGGAATACCACATGTTCTTATTATTAGTGATCGTAACTTAGCTAACCAAGAGGTAGAATACAAATATCGTAAAACAAATGAAATAAAGAAAATTAAACTGGAAATATTAGTACAATATTTAACTGAAAAAATTATTACCTCGTGATTATTTTAAGCAATTTCTAATAATAAAATAACACTGATTTTAAGATTAAATATCTTATATAACATTTAGTAAATATAAGCGAAAATAATTATGTCTACTAAAGTTATATTAAATAATTTTTGTTATTTTTAAAAAAACACATTTTCTATTATCCTAGTTTAGGACGAATTATCTATATAGTGATTAAATAAAAAAAAATCATTCTAAGTGGTAACGAACACTATTTTTAAAAATTTTATATAATAAAATATCTTGTAACCAAGATATTTTCCATAATACACGCTCTTTATTTTTAATCTTACCACTGTGAGTAATAAATACTCCTATAGCAGTGATTAAAGTTTTATTATAAAAAAGTAAAGGAATACGACTTCTTAACCATGGAGGTACACCTAATTCCTGCCAAATTTTTTTTAAATATCGACCGTGATTTCTACCTAAAATGTATAATAATCCATCTACATGCCCAAAGATAATTGATATTTTTTCATCAGAATTGGGAGGTCGAATGTAACAACATGTTAAAACCTTAATAGATTTTTTAAAGAAATTAGGAGAACCATTTAATGCTAAATTTATGTCTAAATCTACATCTAATATACTTTTAGATGAGCATATATCAATATCTAATGGTTGACACATTAAAGCGCCCAAATTATGTGGCAATATAATTACACTGTTTATTTTGTTCCAAGATAATTTAATCCTATTTAAAGAAGATCGCATGTTTATAGGTAAAATATACAATTTTTGACGGAAACGACGACATAAGTATTGATCTAATTGTAACATTGGAGTAGCATCTTTTCGACTTAATACTACTTCCTGCCAAATGCGATTTATAATCTGATAGGAAGGTATTTTCATAGAAAAATTTCTTAACCAACGACGTAACAAAGCTTGTCGTTTTGGTATACTGTATTGCAGTATTGGTCTGAATAACAAAGAACCATCTGATGTATCAATTAATTTTCGCAAAGATTCTGACAACAACTCATCTAACAACTCCTCTTGATCTCTGCATAACTGCGCAGTACGTGCAACGACGCGATTAAAACAAGGCCAGCGTCGATATATTGATGGTAAAATTTTTATACGTAAAAAATTACGATCAAAACGAATATTCATATTCGTATCATCTTCAATCCAAGTAAGTTTTTTTTTATGAGCATATATTTCTAACTGTTTACGAGAACAACCTAATAAAGGCCTTAACAACCTATATTTATCAGCATGCAATATATTTTTAGTTATCCCAGAGAGTCCAGCTGGTCCGCTTCCTCTTTTCAAAGCGAGAAATACACTTTCTACTTGATCATCCATATGATGTGCGGTTAAAAGTACTTCATCCGAATATAAATGATTATATAATTGCTTATAACGAAGATTTCGTGCTAATGATTCTATATTGCATCTTTTATTTTCTGCATCATAACAATTAATATGGATTACCGAAAAAGGTATATCTCGTGTTTTACATTGCTCCAAGCAATGATCAGCCCATATCTTAGCATGACTACTGAGACCATGATGTACATAAATTGCACGTAAAATTAACGGAGACGATATTGACTTGCTACCTCTGTTTCTCAAAATTGTTAATATATCCAAAAGCACAGTAGAATCCAGTCCGCCACTGTAAGATAATAGTAATTTTCTATATCCAGCAAGACAATGCGTTACTTTATCATATAAATCCCAATTTTCCAACGATGCATTAATTGCAATCATATTTTTGTAATATCTATGATATAAAATGATGATTATTTAATACTGCCAACAATATAAATATACCAATATTTAATTTTTTAATTAAAGAGGCCAATGTACTATTATACTATAACAATTCTCTTTGAGCAGATATATACACTTTTAAACTAGCAATATCCATAATGCATCAATCTGTAATATCTCCGGTTTAATAATTCTTTTTCCTCAAAAGCATCTAATTCTGTTAAATCTAATAATAACCGCGTTTTTAATGCAATAGAAGTAGTCAAAATATCTCTATGCGCCCCGCCTAATGGCTCAGAAATCACATTATCAATTAATTTAAGTGCTTTCAGTCGGTGAGCAGTGATACCCATTGCTTCAGCAGCAATAGGAGCTTTTTTAACGTTTTTCCACAAAATCGATGCACATCCTTCTGGAGAGATTACAGAATATGTACTATATTCCAACATATTCACTTTATCTCCCACACTTATTGCTAAAGCCCCTCCGGAACCACCTTCTCCGATTACAGTGCATATAATTGGTATTTTTAGCATTGACATTGTACACAAATTTTTAGCGATCACTGCAGATTGCCCACGTTTTTCTGCTCCTATCCCAGGATAAGCGCCCGGAGTATCTATAAAAGTAATAAGTGGCATTTTAAATCGCTCTGCCATTTTCATAAGACGTAACGCTTTTCGGTACCCTTCTGGAGCAGGCATTCCAAAATTCCGTTTAATCTTTTCTTTAGTATCGCGACCTTTCTGATGCCCAATAATCATAACTGGACGGGAATCAAGTCTTGCTATTCCTCCTACAATAGCTTTATCATCAGCATATACTCGATCACCAGACAATTCATCAAAATCATTAAATATCCGTTCTATATAATCTAAAGTATATGGACGTTTAGGATGACGTGCTAATTGAGCTATTTGCCAAGCATTTAAATTAGAAAAAATTTTTTGAGTAAGATCAATACTTTTCGCACGAAGACGATCAATTTCTTCATTAACACTTATTTCTGATTTTTTATCTGAATGTACTGTCAATGTTAAAGAATGAATTTTTTCTTCTAAATCTAAGATAGGTTTTTCAAAATCAATAAAATTTAACCCCATAACATTCCTGTTATTAAATTAATGTAATTCTAATTTTACTTGTTCATCTCCAACAAGACTACGTAAATTTATCAGTAATTGATCAGTTGGAGTAATGTGCCATTTTTCCCCACAATATAATCTGAGTTGCATGCCATTTTTCTGATAAAAAAAACATACTGGCAAAGTTCCATGTTGATTTTCTTCTAAAAAAAAACGAATATTACGTAATAATTGATCATAATCATCAACTTGTCTATTATTTAATATAATGGATAAACTACGTGCGTTTTTTTTATAGATATCGTTTATATCTTCCAATGTTTGCACTATTATTTTATGATGACCATGTATCTTATCAATATAAATTATACCCGCAACAAGTAAAAAATTATTTTCTTTCAAACAAGATTGATATTTATTAAGTAGTTTTTCAAATATCACTATTTCTAATCGCCCAGAATAATCTTCTAAGATACAAAATACAATATGTTTACCACCTTTACTTAATTTTGTTCGTATTGATACAACGACCCCAAAAATATGTATCGTTGTATTATTTTTTTTTAATATAAGATCTTTTATCTTGATAGTATTAGGTATACAGTGTTCTATGTTTTTTATATGTTGAATAGTTGGATGATTAGTTAAATATAACCCAAGAGCTTCTTTTTCTTTTTCTAATAATAACTGATCAGACCACTGTGGCACAGTTTGATTACAACCAGATTCTATAATAGTACACGTATCTAAATGAGATGCAAATATATCTATTTGTCTACTATGTTTATTTTTAATATGCTGACTAGCACGTTTTAGTATATCATTGAGTGATGCTATTAACTTTGCACGATGTAATCCAAAAGAATCACAGGCTCCAGAAAGAATCAATTTTTCAATCATACGGTGATTTATTTTTGTACTATCAATACGAATACAAAAATCAAATAATTCTTTAAATTTACCATATTGACTACGAGAGGTTATTATAGCTTCTATAGAGGATTTACCTATTCCTTTTATAGCTCCAAAGCCATAAACAATTTCTTTACTTGCGTTAACATAAAAATGATATTGACTGGTATTGATATCTGGAGGTAACACTTTAAGTTTCATTTTTTGACATTCACCTATTAGATACACTATTTTACTTACATTATCCATATCAGAACTTAATGCGGCCGCCATAAATTCAGAAGGATAATGAGTCTTCAACCACAATGTTTGATAAGATATTAATGCATATGCAGCAGAATGAGATTTATTAAAACCATAACCGGCAAATTTCTCTACAAGATCAAAAATCTTCATCGCCAATGTAGTATCAATACCATTTTTTATAGCACCTGAATTAAAAAAAGAGCGTTGTTTAGCCATATCTTCTGATTTCTTTTTACCAATAGCTCGTCTTAATATATCTGCCTGTCCGAGTGTATAACCTGCTAATACTTGTGCTATTTGCATGACTTGTTCTTGATATAGAATAATTCCATAAGTTGATTCTAATACTGGCCGCAAAGACTCGTGCTGCCATTTAGAATCGGGATAAGAAATAATTTCATAACCACGTTTTCTATTGATAAAATTATCAACCATACCTGATTGTAACGGTCCAGGACGAAATAACGCGATCAATGCTATCAAATCTTCAAAACAATCTGGTTTTAAACGTTTAATTAATTCTTTCATACCACGTGACTCTAATTGAAAAACTGCAGTAGTCTCTGAGGACTGAAGTACATAAAAACTTTTATGATCATGTAATGATATAGAGTGTATATCAACAATAGTAAGATTATTTTTATAACGTGTATTATTAATCATATTTAGTGCACGATTAATAATGGTCAAAGTACGCAATCCAAGAAAATCAAATTTTATTAAACCAATACGTTCAATGTCATCTTTATCAAATTGCGTCATTGGTGGAATACTATCACTATCATAATATAAAGGAGAGAAATCAGTAATTTTTATAGGCGCAATCACTACTCCTCCCGCATGTTTACTAACGTTTTTAACGATACCTTCTAGTTGACGAGCCATATCGATTAGTACTGTAATATCTTCATCATTTTTATAAAGTAATTTGAGTTGCGGTTCGATAGAGAAAGCTCTTTCTAATGTTATTCCCGGTGCTGATGGAATTAATTTAGCAATACGATTAATAAGTGCATAAGGATAACCTAATGCTCGTCCTACATCACGAATCACTGCTTTAGCTGCCATAGTCCCGAATGTAATAATTTGAGATACAGCATCTGATCCGTAAGTTTTAGAGACATGATCAATCACTGAATCGCGGTGTTCCATGCAAAAATCAATATCTAGATCAGGCATAGATATACGCTCTGGATTAAGAAAACGTTCAAAAAGCAAATCAAATTTTAATGGATCGAGTTCTGTAATTTTTAAAGCATAAGCCACCAATGAACTAGCACCAGAACCTCTGCCGGGACCAACTGGAATATCATTATTTTTCGCCCATTTTATAAATTCCATAACAATTAAAAAATAACTAGGAAAATTCATGTCATTAATAACTTGCAATTCATGTTTTAATCGTAAATCATATGGTTTTCGCTTAACCAAACGTTCTTCAATCTTTGGAAATAAAAAAATTAAGCGCTCTTCTAATCCTTCTTCTGCATGCATAATTAAAAAATCTTTATCAGAATTACATCCAGTAGGGAATTGTGGTAAATAACATCCACCTAAATCAACAGTGAGATTACATCTATAAGCAATTTCTACACTATTTACTAAAGATTCTGGTATATCGGCAAATAATTTACACATTTCTTGTTCACTTTTCATAAATTGTTGCGCGCTATATTTATATGAATATTTAGCATTATTTAGCGTAGTACCATTATATATAGCTACACGAATTTCATGAGCTAAAAAATCCTTTTTATTAATAAAACGTACATCATTAGTAGCTACCACCGGCAATCCTTTGATCATTGATAATTCTATTGCTAATTGTATATAAGATTCTTCATGTTGACGGCCAGTTCGTATCAATTCTAAATAATATCTATCCGAAAAATATTTTGAATAAAAACATAAACATTGTTCTATCTTTGATTTTTCATTTCTTAATAAATATTTACCAATATCTCCATTACGTCCTCCAGAAAGTATAATTAACCCTTCATTATGTTCTATAAGCCAACAGCGTTGAATTATAGGAACAATATTATTACATTTACTTTTATATGCTTTTGAAATGAGCATAATTAAATGATAGTAACCTTGTTTATCGGCAACCAAACATGTTAACTCGCTAAGTTCATTACTGATGATAATATCTTGTACTAAAAAATCCGCGCCAATAATTGGTTTGATTCCTGTTTTATAAGCAGCATCATAAAATTTAATAAACCCAAATAAATTATTAAAATCAGTAAGAGCTAAAGCTGGCATTTTAAGAAATTCTGCATGCTTTATTAATTTATCCACCGTAGCTAATCCATCAATCATGGAATAATCGCTATGTACATGTAAATGAATAAAACTTGGCTTTATCATACGTCAAAAACAATAACTAATAATATATGTGTATATCTGATGACTCTAAATATAAAATTATCTATCAATATAAGAAATCATATTTTTTACAGGAACAAAGCTTTTTCGATGATGCGCTATAGGACCATATAGTGTTAATTGCTTTAAGTGAAAAGAAGTAGGATATCCTTTATTTTGAGCAAATCTATATGCTGGGTATTGCACATCTAATGCTATCATATCTTGATCACGAGTAACTTTAGCTATAATAGAAGCTGCGCTGATAATCTTTATTCGAGCGTCTCCTTTACTAAAACATTGATAAGGTATATCCGTAAATACTGGAGAACAATTTCCATCTATTAAAATCAAATCCGGTTTAATAGATAAATTGTATACTGCTCGTTTCATAGCTAATAAACGAGCTTGCAAAATGTTAAAACGATCAATTTCTATAACGTCAGCACATCCAATACTCCAAGCTAATGCATTTTGAATAATATTTGTATATAAACGAAGTCGTGTATTTTTATTTAATGTCTTAGAATCAGCTAACCCAAAAATTGATTGCATTGGATGTAATATCACTGCAGCAGCTATTACTGATCCTACTAATGATCCACATCCTACTTCATCTACTCCTGCAATTAATCCTAATTTTTTTGACAAATAGTATTTTTTATTTTTCATTAATTTTATACCTGCATAACAAACAATATCACTATCATCTAATTAACCTTAAAACTGCATGTGCTGCCTGCTCATCTGCGTTACGTCTAATACTATTATGTAACTGCCTAAATTTTTTTTGCAATACTATATGCTTATTATTATGATCATTGAGTAAATCGATTAATGATTGTGCTAAATTTTCAGGACGGCAGTCATTTTGAATAAATTCTTTTACCAATTCATAACCTGCTAATAAATTAGGTAATGATATCCAAGGGATATTTATCAGATACTTAGCTAACATAAATGTCAAAGGATGCACACGATAAGCTACAATCATAGGACATTTGGCTAGCATACATTCTAACGTTGCTGTACCAGCGGTCACTAAAGAAACATCTGCCGCCGTCATTACCTCCCATGCTGTTTGATTATTTAATATACGATATTTAACTGATGTCGATATAACACTGACAAATTGTTTTACTAATCTTTGATTAGTTAATGGTACCAAAACTTCAAGATTAGGAAAATTATTTTTCAACAATTCAGCACATACTAAAAAATCACGAGCTAACATTTTAATTTCCCTAATTCTACTTCCTGGCAACACCGCTAAACAATATACGTCATGAGGAATACCTAATTTCTGGCGAAAAGAAACTTTATCCGGATTAAGTGGTATTTGATCTGCTAACGCATGTCCAATAAATTGACACGGTATATTGAAATGATCGTATATTTTTTTTTCAAATGGCAATATAACTAAAATATTATCGGTAGCTTTTTTAAGTGCAAAAATACGTTTTTTTCTCCATGCCCATACTGATGGGCTAACATAATGAATTGTGCGAATTCCGCGTTTCTTCAAGCGATTTTCTAATGAAATATTAAAATCTGGAAAATCAATACCAATAAAAACATCAGGTTTTAAATAAAAAAATCTACGCACTAAATTTCTACGGATATATAATAATCGTGGTAATTTCATAATGATTTCAGCAAAACCCATAACGGATAATTCTTCTATATTATACCAAGACTTCATATTTTCAGATTGCATATAAGGACCACCAATTCCAAAAAAACATACCTTTTTCAGTTTTTTTTTTAATTCACGAATTAATCCCGCCCCTAAGATATCTCCAGACACTTCTCCTGCTACTATACCTATAATAATAGTACGATTATTTACAGACATTATTAACGAATAATTCCTCTTTGAGAACGTATTAAAAAATCTAAAAATTCATTGATAATTGGATGTTCTACTGCCAATAGTTTTAAATCTACTTTAGCTGATTCAATAGTTTTGTTGCTACGATACAAAATTTTATAGGCATCTCGAATAGCATGTACAGAAGAACGACTGAAATTTCGTCGTTTCAAACCTTCAATATTTAATCCAAAAGGTGTTGCGTGATTTCCTTGAGCTATTATAAATGGTGGAATATCTTGAACCACACCAGAACATCCTCCAATCATAACATGAGTTCCGATAAGGCAAAATTGATGAATTGCAGTCATTCCTCCAATGATCGTATGATTATCCACTCTTACATGTCCACCTAAAGTAACATTATTGGCCATAATACAATGATCTCCTATTATGCAATCATGAGCAATATGTACGTTAATCATGAATAAATTACTATTTCCTATTTTAGTAACTCTCCTGCCTTGTATAGTACCACGATGAATAGTAACACTCTCCCTGATTTTATTATAATGACCAATCTCTATACGCGTAGATTCTTTTGCATATTTTAGATCTTGATTTACTTCACCAAGAGAAGCAAATTGATAAATTTTATTATCTTCACCAATTTGAGTAATGCCGTTTATTACAATGTGAGATTTCAATAAAGTTCGTGCCCCTATTTCAACTTGTGCTCCAACGAAACAAAATGGCCCAATATATACATTGTCATGTATAATAGCTCCTTTTTCTATTATAGAACTAGGATGTATTATGGCAGATTTATGAATCATCAGATTAAATTTCCTTTCTACGAGCACACATCATTGATGCTTCACAGGCCATTTCTTCATCCACTGTAGCAATTCCTTTAAAACGTGCAATACCACGTCTTTCTTTAATAAATTCAACGTCAAGTATCATTTGATCACCAGGTTGTACTGGGCGCTTGAATCGAGCCGCATCAATAGCAGCAAAATAATATAATTCTCCTGGCGCTAATTTACCTGTGCTCTTAAAAGCTAAGATACCTGTAGCTTGAGCCATAGCTTCTAAAATTAATACTCCAGGAAAAATAGGTTTCCCTGGAAAATGTCCCTGAAAAAATGGTTCATTAAAAGAAACGTTCTTTACCGCTCTTAAAAATTTTCCTTTTTCAAAGTTCAGTACACGATCAACTAATAAAAAAGGAAATCGATGGGGTAAAAGTTCTAAAACTTCCTCAATACGCAAAACACAAGTATCAGTAATCAAGATTTTTTATTCCTTTATAAGATAAGAAGTTGTATTAACAACATTTATTTTGTTCATCCCAACAGTATAAAGAATAAACTGTCCTAATCATCTTACAAATTATAGGCACAATAATTTTTTCAATTTTTGTTCTATAGTTTTCACACGTTTATTGATGCTACCAATCCGAACAATCAAAGCAGCGGTTTTCCACCATATAGTATTTGGTTTTACAGGAATCCCCGATGAATAAATACCAGGTTGTGTTATTGGTTTTATTACCATACCCATTCCAGTGATTGTGACTCTATCACAAATATTTATATGTCCATTAATTACGCTAGCTCCACCTATCATACAATAACTTCCAACGGTCAAACTACCTGCCATGATAACACCTCCCGCTATTGCAGTGTGCGCACCAATTATAACATTATGTGCAATTTGACATTGATTATCAATAATCACCCCGTTTCCAATTTTAGTATCATCCAATGTTCCCCGATCAATGGTAGTACAAGCACCTATTTCTACATTATCCCCTATTTTGACTTTTCCTAAATGAGGGATTTTAACCCAAACTCCATGATCATTTACATACCCAAACCCATCAGAACCAATTATAGCGCCAGACTGTATTAAACAAAATTTACCAATTTCTACTTCATGATATATAGTTACATTAGCCCACAAGCGAGTACCTGTCCCAATTTTTGTTTTTTTTCCTATAAAACTACCAGGTCCAATTATTACATCATCACCCAAAATTACTCCAGATTCTATGACCACATTAGCACCAATTCCTACCCGTTGTCCTAATATAGCATCTGAAGAAATAATTGCTTCAGATGCTATATTTTTCTCTGGTTTAGGAGTAGTATCCATTAATTGTGCTATTTTAACATATGCAATATAAGGGTCTTTTACTACCAGTGCAGCAGCTCTACAGAAAATTAAATTGTTTTTAGATAATATTACTGCTGACGCACGACAAGAACTCAGTTGATTTATACATCGTTGATCTTTTAAAAAAGTAATATGTCCTATGCTTGCATTGTTTATAGAAGCAACACCAGTAATAATAATATTTTCATCACCATATAATTTGGCATTTAACTGCCGAGCTAAATCAACTAACCGCATTGCAATCATAGTCTACCCAACTTGTTTCATTACAGAATTGGTAATATCTATAATATGAGTGTTATGATATACTACAGCGTTAGCATCAATTACTATTTCATAATTTTCTTTTTTAGCAACATTAGTTACTACATTATGAATCATGCTAAGAATTTTATCTCTTTCTTCTGTTTGACGTGCATGATTTTCTTGTTGAAATTCTTTAGCTTTATTAGAAAAAATTTCACGTTGATTTATTAACGATTTTTCTAATTCACTACGTTCTATTGCTTGCATAGTAGCGCCATCTCGTTGTAGCATTTGTATTTGCATTTGTAAATCATGCTCCATCTTTTCTAATTCAGTAGCACGATCTTTAAATTCATATTCAAGTTGTTTAATTATTTTTGCACGTTGTGAAGATTGTTGAAAAATATTGGAAATATTCACTATCGCAATTTTACCTGCAGCGCCAACAGGACTAGCTTGTATTGTCCAAATAACTATACTTAATATATATATCCACTTTTTCACTGTAAACCTCTTAATTTAATAAAATATACAATTTATTACCTTAATAAATAAGATACTTTTTATTTCTCTACAACATCCAAATTTACCACAATTTTCCTATACTGAATTGAAATGGCTCTTCTACATCTCCAAAATATTTTTTTATTAATTTCGAATAAGAAAAAATTATTGGTCCAATTGGAGATACCCATTTCAATGCCACCCCACTAGATATACGAATATTACTTGAAATACTATAATCTACAATACCAGCTGTTTGTGTTGCTTTAGTATTTTTCCAAAAAGTATCCCATACAGTACCTGTATCCAAAAAGAGAGAAATACGTGCTATATTAGAACGTTGTGCATTAAAACCCGTAATGGGAATGGTTAGCTCAGTTTTAAAAAGAGTCATCGCATTTCCTCCAACAGCATCCTGAGAATTTTTTATTACACATGTAGCATAATTTGGGTCAAAATAATTATTATAATAATAAGCAGCCTTTGGCCCTATACTATTTATTTTAAATCCACGTATAGTCCCAATACCGCCAGCATAGAAATTATCGTAAAAAGGACTTTCTCTTTTATGAATGCTTCCAGCATAACCAGCATATATGGAACTCATTAATATCCAATTATGATGTTGATCTAAAGGTATGTAATTACTACTATTAATTATAATTTTATAATATTGATTATTAGATCCAGGTAACGTCAATGTACTTGCCACATTAGCATGTACACCATATGTGGGAAAATAAGCATGGTTCAAATTGTTAAAAGTCCATCCTGCAGCTAATAAGAAATCATTTGTATGAAAATTAATAGTATTATCAAAAAATTTATTATCAATCCACATTTTTGGATGAATATTCGAAGATTTTAAATAACGCCATATTGCTACTTGAGGAGCTATTTTACTTAAATAATTAGATGTATAATTTAATCCTACATTAAGCGTATTATATTCAGTAAGTGGATATAAATAATTAATATTAATACCACAGTTTTTCAAATTATAATTTGAAAAACCCGTATGATTAGTATTTACATCGTTATAAAATACCTTCCCACCTACACTAATATTGTTAATATTACAGCAAGATTTAATAGCCGATATTTCAGCATAAGTTTGATAATGATTTCTAGCACTAGCGATAGATATAGAATTTCCTGAACCCAAAACATTCTCTTGACACATCCCAAATTGTAAATTCATACCACTTTCCGTTCCAAATCCTACGCTCAAATTTAAATTACCAGTATTTTTTTCTTCAAGTTTATAAACAACATCAATATGATTCAAAGTATCCGGTACATATTCAATATGAGTATTTATAGTTTTAAAATAACAAAGACGTTTGAGTCGATCTTGATCTTGAATAATACGAGTATAATCCAATTGCGTTTGTTCTGTGTGATGTATTTCTCTCCGAATTACCTCATCTTTAGTAATATTATTACCTTCAAATCGTATTTCACGTACATAAAAATGATGTCCTATATCAACATACACATAAAATTTTACCGTTTTATTATTGTCGTCTATATCAGATTCTATTGAAATAATAGGTTGAATATAACCACGTTTACTTAAGATATATCGTATATTGTATTCTATTTCTTGAATTTTATCATTGCTATATAATTCTCCGGGATAAATTTTAACGTATTCCCTAATATTAGGAAAATAATCTAATACATTCCCATGCAATTCTACAGAATCAAATACATACTGCATACCTTCAGTAATATATAAAGAAAGGTAAACATATTTTTTATCTGATGTTAAATCAACTTGAGTTTCATCAATATGAAACTTAGCATAACCATTATTTAAATAAAAATTACGTAAAGTATCTAAGTCACCAAACAATTTTTCTTTTCTATATTGTTTATAAGATAATACATTTCCCCATTTAATTTTTCTATGTAACTTAAATTTTGATAATAACTGTTTTGTATGAAATACATGATTACCAAAAATATTAATTTTTTGTACTTTAGCAGTTTTACCTTCAGTAAATATTATTTGCAAATTAACACGATTTCTTGATAAAGGTGTAACTATAATATTACTCATAGCCATGAATTTACCACAGTTATGATATAAATTATCTAATTCTCGTTTTACTTCAAACATAGAACATTCGTTAAATGGTTCTCCAGATTGTATTTTTTTTGAATTTAATGCTGTTTTTATTTCATCTTCTTTAATTGTTTTATTTCCACTTAAACTAATATTATCAATTACTGGACGTTCTTTTACCTGAATTATAATAATTCCTTTTTCATCACTAGATATCGCAATTTCTTCAAAATATCCTGTAGAAAATAACATTTTAATACTGTTAGCAACATCTTCATTATTAATAACAGATCCAATTTTTAAAGGTAAACTAAATAATACTGTATCTAAAGAAATTCTTTTTAATCCATTAAAAAAAATTTTGTTTATAACAGTATCAGCGCTGTATGTCATATCACTAATTATTAAGAAGAATGCTATAAGTATTTTTTTCATCTTATCGTTATTATTTTTAATATTTGTAATATAAATTTACTATTAATTATCATAGTCTAGATATATCGTTGAAAATCGATAAACACATCATTAACATGAGAATAATAGATCCGATAATATAACCAACACTCTGTATTTCCTTGGATATTGATGTTCCTTTTATTTTTTCTATTATAAAAAAAAATAAGTGACCACCATCTAATCCTGGTAAAGGAAATAAATTAACAATTCCTAAATTGATACTAATTAAAGATAAAAACATGAGATAATAAATTAATCCAGATTGAGCTGATTCACCTGCTCCTTGCGCTATTGCAATTGGACCGCGAAGATGAGTCATATTAATATCTCCAGTAATTAATTTAAACAATATATTAGTTGTTAGGCATATTAATTTCCAAGTTTTTTCACAAGCTTGCAGTATCGCTAAATATACCCCATATTGACGGATTACATGATGTTCCATCGGTATGCAAATAATCTTTGGAAAAGCACCTATCACGCTCTCTACTTGATCAGAATGAAGCATATGATTCTTATTTGGTGTTAAATTTAAATTTAATATTTTATTTTTTCGTTCTATGGTAATTTTAAAAGTTTTTCCTGGATTATTTTTAATAATTTTAATAAATAACTCCCAATCATATATTAGTTGATCATCAACTGAGACAATTTTATCTCCAACTTTCAAACCAGCTCGTTTTGCAGCAGAATCAGGTTTTATTTCTGATAAAATTGGTGACATGTATGTATGAAAAGGAAGAATACCTAATGCTATTATAGGATCTTGATGATTAGCAACCTTATTAAACCAATTATAAGATAACTTAATAGTATAAGTATTAATGCATTTACTATTATTTATTGGCATAGTAGAAATAACAATTTTTTCTTTACCTATACTATTAAAAATTTCTAAACGAACTGTATCCCAATCATTAGTCTGAATATTATTAATTGATTTAATTTCTACACCAGATTCTACACCCGATTGAGCAACAATAGAATTAGGTATAACAGAATGGATTACCGGTTTGTGAATAGGTATACCTATTACAAAAATCAATACATATGACAAAATAGAAAAAATAAAATTAAAAATAGGCCCTGAGATTACGATAATACTTTTTTTCCAGACGTGCTGATCATCGAATGTATTGTTATATTCCTGATTCAAAAGTGTAATTTTTTCCCGATTATTAAATAATTTAACATATCCACCAAAAAGAACCGCGGAAATTACATATTCAGTATCATGTGAATCACGCCAACTCCATAACACAGGACCGAACCCTATAGAAAATCGCTCTACTTTTACTTTTAAAAACCGTGCTGCTGCAAAATGTCCACATTCATGTACTGTAATAAGTATTCCTAATGCAAGGATAAATGCAGTTAAATTCCAAAAAAAATGTAATAACATGATTTTTATTAATTCTCTATTTTTGATAAATTAATATAGACTTAATAATATCAGACAAACGAAAATAGGTACTGCAGCAACTAAGCTATCTATACGATCTAACATTCCTCCGTGTCCAGGAATCAAACTTCCACTATCTTTAATACCAGCTTCTCTCTTAAACATACTTTCAGTTAAATCTCCAATTATAGAAACTATAATTGCAATTGTAGAACAAAAAAATATAACGTATGGATTAATACTATTAAATGGTATATGTTTTCTACTAAATAACCATGAAATTCCTGTTGAAATTAATATGCCTCCAATGCATCCTTCCCAAGTTTTTTTAGGAGATACACTTTCCAATAACTTACGTCGCCCCAAAGTTCTACCAATAATATACGCACTAGAATCATTAATCCAAATCAATATTAAAATATATAGTAAAAGCCATGATCCAATAACGTTATCGTTGATGTGATGAAATTGACGCAACGTTAATATCCCCCAAAAAAATGGTAAAATTATCAATATTCCAAAAAAAACACGTAATATATTAGATTGTTTCCAAAAAATAGCAGAATCAGGATAAGATAATATTAATAACAATGCTAGTATCCACCACGTTATACTCATAACACAAAAAAAATACCAAAAAATACGCCATCTATCACAATAGAAATCACTTTGTGATGTCATAATTATCATTGTAATACATAATAATCCAAATATAACGCATATCCATATTCGATTTATATAATCAGAAAAATACATCATGTTACCCCATTCCCATGCACTAATTAAACACATGACAAATACAAAAATTGAAAATTGTATGATAGGCAGTAAAAATAACATAAAAATAATAATAGGAATTAATATCAACATACTAATTAAACGATTTCTTAACAAATATTTTCTCCCTACTCACATGGTTCATTTATATTACATAAATGTACTGTTCCCAAATCGACGCTCTCTTTTCATAAAAGTATTTAACGCTCTTTTAAATATAACATCGTTAAAATCAGGCCATAACACATCCGTAAAAAACAATTCAGCATATGCTATCTGCCAGAGTAAAAAATTACTGATACGATGTTCACCTCCCGTTCGGATCACTAAATCTACTGGAGCTAATTCATTCATACAAACGCATTTGCACAATGCATCTTCATCGATTTGATTAGGACTTAATATTCCTTTTTGTACTTTCGTAGCAAGCTTTTTCACCCCTTGAATAATGTCCCATCGCCCCCCATAATTTGCTGCAATATTAAGCGTCAGTCCACTATTGTTAGCCGTTAATTTTTCAGAACGGCGTATATTTTTTTGTAATTCAACAGCAAATCGATTAATATCTCCTATAATTCTTAATTTAATATTATTTTCATGCAAGGCATCTATTTCGTTATTTAATGCATGAGAAAATAATCGCATCAAAGAATCAATCTCTTTATCAGGACGTTTCCAATTTTCACTGCTAAACGCATACAAAGTCAGTGCATCAAATTTATAGTTAACGGCAAAATGAACAGCACGTCGAACCGCATTAAATCCAGCCTGATGACCAACAATACGTAACTTTCCTCGTGTTCTTGCCCAACGACCATTACCATCCATGATGATAGCAACATGACGTGGTAATAAATTAGATGAAAAAGTGTTAAGACGTTGATTATGTTGAAATAATATCACACTTGTTTATTTTCCAAATTAAATATCTTTATGTTCAGTAAAAGTATTATTTACAAAAACCAAATACTATAATTATAGATCAATAAAATTAATCACATAACTTTTATACTATATATGCAATAACGTGATAACTTATTTGCAAGAAAACACACTATTTACATATATTACACATCGATATTGCTTTTTCACGAGCTTTTCGGTCAATATATAAAATATCTTCTACATCATCAGGATCCTTTAAATTTATTTCTTCAAGTGCGCAACGAATAATATCAGGAATTGTAGTAAAAGAAATCATTCTATTTAGAAATGCTTCTACGGCAATCTCGTTTGCTGCGTTTAAAACAATAGTTGCGGCTTGACTACAATTATCAGCCTCTATTGCTAATTGTAAACAAGGATACCTTCGGTTATCTAACTGCTCAAAATGTAATTTATTAAGACAATGTATATTTATATTAGATAAAATTTTCAATCCAATTCTGTCGGGATAGGCCATTGCATAGGCAATAGGAATCCTCATATCCGGAGGAGCTAAATGCGCTAAAACATTCCCATCAGTGTAATATACCATTGCATGAACAATAGACTGAGGATGTAACAATATTTCTATCTCATTAGGTTTAGCATTAAATAAATGACGTGCTTCTATATATTCTAGTCCTTTATTCATCATAGTAGCAGAATCCACTGATATCTTATGCCCCATAGACCAATTAGGATGAATACAGGCTTGCTCTGGTGTTATTTTAGTCAATTTTTCTTGTGGTTCTTTAAAGAAAATTCCTCCAGATGCTGTTAAGACAATACGGGATATACCACACTCAGATAAAGACATATGTCCCACATTCCTCTGACATATCACTGGTAAATTTTGAAAAATAGCGTTATGTTCACTGTCTATAGGCAATATACAGGCACTATATCGTTTAGCTTCTTTCATAAAAAATTTTCCACAAACAACTAAAGTTTCTTTATTCGCTAATAATATTTTTTTACCAGCACGCAATGCAGCAAAAGTAGGTTTCAATCCAGCAATTCCAACTATAGCGGACATTACCATATCCACATCATCAATTGCTGCCAATTCACAGGCATTTACTACACCAGATAACACCTCAATCCCATGTTTTCCAGCTGTGATTAAATTTTTTTTCAATATCCTTGCAGCCTCTTCATATATCAGACATGCATATTTAGGATTCAACGTTATACATTGTTCCGTCATTACAGAAACATTATCTTTAGCCACCAATGCATGTACAAAAAACTTATCGGTATGTTGTTGTATTACAGAAAGAGTGGCTTTTCCAATAGACCCAGTACTACCTAAAATTGTTAAAGATTGCATATGTGTAAATCAAATCTCATTTAATATAAACATCAAAAATTTTATTTTTTATTGTTAATTAGTGTATTAATAGATGATATCGATCATATATACCATTTAATATTCAAAACCTCATTAAGTCTAATTCTTTTTCTGCTAAAATAGTATCAATTTCTTTAATCCAAATATTAGTTAGTTTTTGAATTTCGTTTTGAAAAAAATGCTCTTCATCTTCATTAATTTCTTTGTTTTTAAGTAAAATTCTCGTTTTATCATTAGCAATACGACGTATGTTTCTTACAGATATTTTACTTTTTTCTGCTTCAGTGCGTATCATTTTGATTAAAATATGACGACGTTCTTCAGTTAATGAAGGTAACGTGACTCGAATCACATTTCCACAAGAAACAGGAATTAATCCTAAATCAGACATAAAAATAGCTTTTTCCGTTGATTTAATTATTTTATGATCAAAAACTGTGATAGTTAATGTTCGTGCATTTTCTACTATAATATTCGCTAGTTGAAATAATGGAGTTAATACCCCATAATAATCTATTCGGATGCTATTTAACATATTCGAAGAAGCGCGCCCTACATGAATAGTATTCATATTCATTTTGAAGCTTTTAATGCATTTTTTCATGTGTATTTCTAAATCTCTCTGAATATTATCCATCTTATTAATCACATCACATACCCCACTTTATATTGCTTAATTAAAAAGTCAATTTATATGAATTTAAGTATTTCATTATAATGTTAGAATATTTAAACTATTTGGTAATTAGAGTCCCCTCTTTATATCCCATTATTATTCTTTTTAATGCTCCAAATTTATTTATATTAAATATACGTATCGGCAAATTGTGTTCTCGTGCTAATGTAAATGCTGTCAAATCCATAACTTTTAACTCACGCTCCAATACATCTTGGTAACTTAATTGTTCATACAATATGGCATCAGGATGTTGAACCGGATCGGTAGAAAACACACCATCCACTTTCGTTGCTTTAAGTACCACATCTGCTTTAATTTCAATACCACGTAAACAAGCTGCAGAATCAGTAGTAAACAAAGGATTTCCAGTGCCAGCTGCAAAAATTACTACCCAATTATTAGATAATAAATCAACAGCTTTTATCCAATTATAATGATCACACACCCCATGTAACGGGATAGCTGACATCAAACGAGAATGGACATAAGCACGATGTAACGCACTCCTCATAGCTAATCCATTCATTATAGTCGCTAACATTCCTATGTGATCTCCAACTACACGATTCATACCAGCTTTAACTAATCCGGCGCCTCGAAATAAATTACCACCTCCCATAACTATACCTATTTGAATGCCTATGTTAACTAGTTCTTTAAGTTCTATAACCATTCGGTTTAATACAGTAGTATCAATTCCAAAACCTTCGGCTCCTTGTAGAGCTTCTCCGCTCATTTTAAGCACGATACGCCGATAAATTGGTTTTGTGTGAGTTACCATTAATTATATTCCTCACAAAAAATGGCATAAACAGAAGCAAACACTAACTAAATGAAACTATCAAAGTATAATATAACATATCAATAACTATTTCGATGTAATCAATGTAATTAACATAGTTTTTATGATTGCAATATTGAATATATTAACTCAAAAAAACTATGATGATCCATGTTCAATGATTAAACTATTTACATTAATACACATAACATATTAATTTATATATCCTCACCTAATTCAAAACGAGCAAAATTATTAATTCTAATACAATGATCATTTAATAACTGCTCTACTGTTTTACTAATATCCATTATGAAGTTTTGTTTTAATAGTACAATATCGTTTATAAATTTATTCACGCGCCCTTCAGTTATTTTTTCTGAAATTTTACATGATTTTCCAGATCGCATAGCAATATCCATCTGAATATTATTTTCACGCATCATTATATCTGATGGAATATCATCCACGCTAACATACCTAGGACTTCTAGCTGCAATATGCATGGCAATGTGTTTTATTACATCTGTAGTTACATTCCCACTGGCAGTCACTATTACACCAATTTTTGATCTATGTACATAACACCCTAAAAAATTACCTGTTAATGTAATCAGCCTACGAATTTTTATGTTTTCTCCAACTTTCGAAACTAAATTAGAACGTTGTTCTGAAAATTTAGTGTTTAAAATATCAATACTATCGATCTTTTCATTTAATGCTGTAATAGTAACAATTTTAGCGAACTCTTGAAAAGTACTATCTTTCGCTACAAAATCAGTTTCGCAGTTTATTTCCATCATAATACCGTATTTGTATTTTTCAGTAGATATAATTTCTACCGTAATTAAACCTGATGATGTTGTACGTCCAGACTTTTGAACAGCAATTTTGAGACCGGATTTTCTCATGTTATCTATAGCTAATTCGAGATTCCCATTAGCTGCAATCAAAGCTTGTTTGCACTCTAAAACACCAATACCAGTGCGCTTACGTAATTCTTTAATTAAATTATTATTAATATCAATCATTTTTTTTCCACAGTAAAATCGTCATATTGAGAATATATATAAGGAAACATGATTCTAAACATTTAACTATTAGTATAACTTACATGTAATTTTGATTATACTAATCACGCAACACAATCCATATCTATTACATTAAATATTATATTTAAATACAAATTGATCGCACGCACGGAATCATCATTACCTGGAATAATAAAATCTATTCCATCTGGATTAGAGTTAGTATCAACTATCGCAAAAACCGGTATACCTAAACTATTTGCTTCTTTTATAGCGATATGTTCATGTGTTGAACCAATAGCAAAAATTGCATCTGGAAGTCCACCCATATTTTTAATACCCCCTAAACTATTTTCTAAATTAATAAGTTCGCGATTCAAAATCAATGCCTCTTTTTTAGTTAATTTTTTAAAAGTACCATCTTGAGATTGAGTTTCTAAATCTTTTAGACGTTTTATAGATTGACGCACCGTTTTCCAATTAGTTAACATCCCACCTAACCAACGGTGATTCACAAAAAATTGATTACAAGCAAGTGCTGTTTTTTTCACTGCTTCGCTAGCTGCGCGTTTTGTACCTACGAACAAAATTTTACCCTTTAGTGAAGCAATTTTATTTAGTTCTATTAAGGCTTTTTTAAACATTAAGGCAGTTATTTCTAAATTGATAATATGTATTTTATTATGAACACCAAAAATAAAAGGTTTCATTTTAGGATTCCAATAACGAGTTTGATGACCAAAATGAACCCCAGCTTGAAGCATGTCCCGTATAGAAAGTTGTTCCATTATACACCTCAATTAATTTTCAAAATATATTATATTATAATATTAATGGTTATCAGTACTTAAACATAGATAAATTATATAATACATGTTATAATTATTCTTGATAAGTTAGGTATAAGGAATAATTTATCTAATACAGTAAACCTAAATGCCCACATATTATGTATTCATTAATCACACAACTATAATACACATTATGAAGATTATTATTAAAACAATTACAGATATAACAAAAATGCGCGTTGCCGGAAAGTTAGCCGCAGAAGTATTAGAAATGATTGAACCTTACATACAACCTGGAATTAGTACTGGAGAATTAGATTCTATTTGTCACGATTATATTACAAAAATAAAACATGCTATATCCGCTCCTCTTGGTTATCATGGATTTCCTAAGTCTATTTGCACTTCAATTAATGATGTTGTGTGTCATGGTATTCCAAACAATTTACATACATTAAAAGCAGGTGATATTATAAATATTGATATTACTGTAATTAAAGATGGATTATATGCTGATACTTCTAGAATGTTTATTGTTGGTCAATCGACCACATTAGGACACCGATTATGTCAAGTAACTCAAGACAGTCTTTACTTGGCTATTCGTATGATTAAGCCAGGTATACGCTTAAGAAAAGTAGGTCAAACTATTCAAAGTTTTGTTGAAAAGCAAAATTTTTCAATAGTAAGAGAATATTGTGGCCATGGGATTGGAAAGTTTTTTCATGAAGCTCCACACGTATTACACTATGATGCTGATGATGACGGTGTCATATTGCGATCTGGAATGACATTAACGATAGAACCTATGGTAAATGCAGGTGCACGCCATATTTATGTTGAAAATGATGGATGGACAGTAAAAACAAAAGATCATAATTTGTCTGCACAATATGAACATACCATTGTTATTACAGAAAATGGTTGCGAAATATTAACTCTACGATCCGATGAATCTTTACCATCAATTATTTGTCACTACAATTGATTAAACATATATTTGTTTAAAATTAACTTTTTAAGTATATTTAAAATTGTATTAGCAATTAATTTGAATTAACCTATTATCATATATTATGTAATTAATATTCATATATTTATTAAAACGGAAAATTACGATTTTTATTTATTTTACTTTAATGAAAATACATTACAACATTTACTTCTTTATTTTTATCAATAACAGGCACACCTGCGCATCATCGTAGATATGCAGTGATATTATACTAAATATTATTAGTAGTTTATTTAATGATATGTAAACGAATACAAAAATTTATATGATATTAATCTAAACAAAAATTATTTTAAAAATTAGTTATGAACGACATCTTAAATGAACCATATATTATGGACATAAAACATATGAATCAGTTACAAAATATAATAGAAAATGCATTTGAAAGAAAAGAACACATTTCAAAAAATAACATTGAGCCCATCTTAAATAATGCTATTCAAAAAATTATGGATGGATTAGATAATGGAACATTACGTATATCAGAAAAAATTCATAATATATGGATTACTCATCAATGGATAAAAAAAGCAATCATACTTTCGTTTTGTACTATGGACAATCAATTAATAACTTGGGGAAATGGTCGTTTTTTTGATAAATTTCCCATGAAATTTTCCGGCTGGGATGCCGCACATTTTAAAGAAAAAAAATTACGCGTAATTCCCCCAGCTACTGTACGTTACGGAGCTTACGTTGCTACTAACACAGTGATTATGCCTTCCTACATCAATATTGGTGCTTATATTGATGTAGGCACAATGATTGACACTTGGGCTACAGTTGGATCATGCGCTCAAATTGGAAAATATGTACATTTATCTGGAGGTGTTGGTATTGGAGGAGTCTTAGAACCTATCCAAGCTAATCCAACTATCATCGAAGATAATTGTTTTATCGGGTCTCGTTCTGAAATAGTAGAAGGCGTAATTGTTGAAAAAGGTGCTGTAATTTCCATGGGAGTATTTATAGGTCAAAGCACCAAAATATATGATCGAGATAGCGGGAAGATACACTATGGACGTGTTCCAGCTGGTTCAGTCGTAATTCCCGGAAGTCTGCCGTCTAAGGACGGATGTGTCAATACTTACTGCGCAGTAATAGTAAAAACAGTCGATTCTAAAACTAAAAATAAAATTAAAATAAATGAATTATTACGTGATGCATAAAATACTTTATTTATTCGTTTAATACTTTCGTATTACATGAAATGTTGCGATGTTTATTGCTTTAGTATTATTGAGACACTATGTATACCTGTAGTTTTGAAAAAAATTAATTTCTATCTATTTAACTTATATGTATAAACATCATTAATCATAACTTATTCAAAAATAATATAAAAAGATATATCTGGATATTACCAAAAAATTACCTACTGATTTTATACGTAGATAAATCATTCACCGTAATTGAATTATTTTATATATTTTAAAAAAAACTATAACAAATATAGTTTTTAATAAAATTAAATATAATATATATATATTTATCTATTATTTTTAAGCAATACAAACAATAACCGTGCGCAATTTAAATGTTTTAAAACTACCTCTTTGTGGGATTAATCTCATTGAAGCTTCAGCGGGAACTGGTAAGACATATGCTCTTATAATAATTTATCTTAGATTATTATTATGTTTAAAAAAAAAATCAGATTTTTACCGTCCTTTAACAATAAAAGAAATTCTTGTAGTAACTTTTACTAAATCTGGAGCACAAGAACTACGTCATCGCATAAAAGAAAATATTCATCAATTACGATTAGATTGTATACGTGGATATAGTGATAATTTTTTATTTTCTGAATTATTGTTACAGATAACTAATATAAATTTAGCTATATATCAATTATCTGAAGCAGAAAAAAACATCAATCAAGCATCTATATTCACTATTCATAGTTTTTGTCAAAATATTTTATACCATAACACAATCGAATTAAACATGCTATTTGATACAAATATTATTGATAATGAAATAATATTATATCAACAAGTATGTACCGATTTTTGGAGAAGAAATTTTTATTCACTTCCATTGAATATAGTAAGCTTCATTCAAGAACATTGGAAAGATCCAAACACACTTTTAAAAGATATCCTTCCTTATATACATGGATCCAGACCTAGTATCAATTATAACAATATACATGAAGAAAAAAAAAGTATTGTAAAGTATTATGAAAAAATCCTGAATGATATTAATTTTTTAAAAAAACAATGGTATAAAAACAAATATAATATAATTGATATCATTCATTCTTATGATATTAATCATAAAATATACAACAAAAAAAATTTAATACGTTGGATAGATAAAATTAATCAATGGATTAAACAATCAACAATTGATCATACTATACCTAATGATCTACAACGTTTTAGAGCAACAGAATTAAGGATACATAATTATTATAGATCTGATTATATATATACCTTATTTGATTCAATAGAAAAATTATATCACCAATTGTCATTATTTAAAGAACTAATACTTGATATTACAATAAATGAAGTACGTAAAGATTTAAATAACACCCAACATTTAAGATCAGAAATCACTTTTAACGATCTTGTTGATGTTTTAGCTCATAATCTAGTTAAAAATAAAGACAATAAATTAGCAAATATAATACGCACGTGTTATCCGGTAGCTATTATTGATGAATTCCAAGACACAGATTCACATCAATTTAAAATTTTCCACACACTGTATAATAATTATTCAAAAAATAGTCTTATTTTAATAGGGGATCCCAAACAATCAATTTATGCTTTCCGTGGAGCCGATATATTTGTTTATATGAAAATACGTCGAGCGATATGTAACAAATACAATCTGAATATTAATTGGCGTTCATCATCAAATATAGTTAATGCAATTAACCAATTGTTCCAGCTAAACTCTAATCCATTTATTTTCAAAGATATTCCTTTTATTCCTTCAGAAGCGGCTAGCCGCAATCATATGTATCGATTTCTAATAAACAATCAATTACAAAAAGCTATGTGTTTTTGGCTACATCCCGACGAAATAGTTACAATGAACAACTATAAACAAGCAATGGCAAAGGAATGTGCCACTATTTTACATAATTTATTACATGAAATACATAATGGAACGGCTTGGTTAGAAGATGACAAACATAAAAGAAAATTAAAAACATCAGATATAACTATATTAGTACGCAATCATGAAGAAGCATCACTTATTCGCTCTGTTTTATCAACAGTAAATATATCAACAGTATTTTTATCTCATCACAAAAATGTTTTTGAAACAGTAGAATCTTACGAATTATCATTATTATTACGAGCAATTTTATTTCCAGAGCGTAATACAATTTGCACTGCCTTAACCACTGTTTTTTTTGGATTAAATGCAGCTGATATTGAAAATATCAATAACAATGAATACAAATGGGAACAAATAATTGAAGAGTTTTCCGAATATTATTCTATTTGGAAAAAAAAAGGTGTATATCTGATGATACAAAAGATAATTTTTTACTATAAAACACCAGAAAAATTATTATCTATACCAAAAGGTGACATCAGATTAATAAATATTTTACATTTAAGTGAATTACTACAAAATGCCTCAAAAGAATTACAAGATGAATATACACTCATGGAATGGTTAATGTTAAAAATAACACAGCCAAAAAGCAAAAAAATATCTGACCAAACTTTACGATCAAATAATAATGATCAATTAATAAAAATTAGCACAATACACAAATCTAAAGGATTAGAATTTCCATTAACATTTTTACCATTTATGGCAGATTTTAATTATAAAAAAAATATTTTTTTTCATGACAGAAAATCATATAAAACCCATCTAAATTTTAACGTATCAAAAAACAATTCAATATTAGCAGACGAAGAGCGTTTATCAGAAGATTTAAGGTTATTATATGTAGCAGTAACTCGTAGTATTTATCATTGTTCTATAGGTATTGCCCCAGTAGTACACCGATATAAAAAAAAATCTAATATCAGTGATTTACATCACAGCGCCTTGGGGTATTTAATCCAAAAAAAAACTTCTGGCAACGCAGAAACATTAAAACAACATTTAAAAAAGCTAACTATTAATTCAAATGGTGATATTTCCTTTCGTATCATTCCTCAATCACAAAAACCATTTTTTCATATACCACCTATTGTATCCAATCAATTTCTATCTGCAAGAAAATGGAAAAAATCAGTAAATACCATTCCGTGGAAAATGACAAGTTTTAGCGCACTAAAACATACTGATACGACAACATGTTTAAATTTTCAGAAACAATTAGATATCGATGCAAACATTCAGCATCAAGAAAATGACATTTCGTTAACACCACATACTTTTCCTAAAGGTAAAGTATGTGGAAACTTTTTCCATAGTATCTTTGAAATTTTAGATTTTAAAAAACTTGTGGATATAAAATGGTTACACATACATATGGAACAATACAATATTGATCCTATTTGGGGATTTACTATTCGAGAATGGATATATACAGTATTCAACACACCCCTTAATAATGACAATCTAACTCTTGCGCAAATAACTCCTAAAAATAAAAAAACTGAACTTAAATTTTATTTACCTATTAATACTCATTTAACATCACAAGAATTAGACCATTTATGTAAAAATTACGATCCTTTATCACAAAAATCTCCACCGCTCACTTTTTTAGAAGTAACAGGAATGTTACAAGGATGTATTGATTTAATCTTTCGTTGGAATCAGCAGTATTATTTATTAGATTATAAAACTAATTGGTTAGGAAAAAATAACAATGCTTATATTCATTCTAAAATGACACAAGAAATGATTGAACATCGTTATGAATTACAATATCAACTTTATACTTTAGCGCTACATCGATTCCTACGTAATAGGCTCGTATCTTACAATTATGAGAAATATTTTGGAGGAGTGTATTATTTATTTATACGAGGTATGGATGGAACACCGTATAGTAACGGTATTTATTTCTTTCGTCCATCACTAACATTTATTAATAAATTAGACAATTTATTATTTAAAAAATAATCTAAATATTATTAAATACGTAATGTTTAAATTTATTATATAAAACGAAAAAGTACATTCTCAAATAACATAACACAGACATCATGTCATACATTAAAAACCAATACACCTATATCTTTTGATATTAAAAATGATATCAACTACTATATATAATTAAACGATAGTTCCTATGAAAGATATTGTGAAAAAATTTTTACAATTAGAGCTGTGGAATTCATTAGATATACAATTCTCTAATGTATTAACTCTACCTATTTCTGAAAATAATCGATATAAAAAAAAAGAAGCATTAATTTTAGCTAGTGCAACCTTAAGTGCTAATGTTAGATCTGGTCATGTTTGTTTACCGTTATGTTTACTTACTCCTGATAGATTATTTCAAGGACATTATCCTGAATTAACACATGCAATATCTAAAAAATTAGGACCATTATCAATAGAGGATTGGCAAGAATTATTACTCTCTTGTTCCGCAGTAAGCAATGGATCACGAATAACCCCATTAGTATTGGAAAATCAACGGTTGTATTTATATCACATGTGGCAAGATGAATGCATAGTCGCTCAATTTTTTAATCATAAATATCAATCAAATATTTTAAAAAAAGAAAAAATAATTTACGTATTAAATCAGTTATTTCCTATAAATTATACAGAAATCGATTGGCACAAAATAGCTACCGCCATAGGAATAACACATCAAAGAGTGTTAATTTCTGGAGGACCTGGGACTGGAAAAACATCGATCATAACTAAAATAATAGCAGCATTATTGCTATGCAACGATAATAATCATCTAAATATCAAAATAACTGCTCCAACAGGAAAGGCTGCAGCCCTGTTAAGTGAATCTTTTAATACAACAATAAATAATATTCCACAATTAAAACAACTTTGCTTATGTAATTTACCAGAAAAAGCTACTACCTTACACAGTTTACTTGGAAAACAGCTATATAAAAAAAACATCCAACATAATTATTCAAATCTCACGCATTTAGATCTTTTAATTATTGACGAATCTTCTATGATTAGTTTATCTATGTTAGCTCAAGTAGTTTTAGCGTTATCATCTAAAACAAAAGTTATTTTTTTTGGAGATCAACATCAATTATGTTCAGTAGAACCTGGATCCGTATTTAAAGATATGTGTCAATTCGCTAATTTTCATTATTCTCACAAACGTCACCAAGAACTTATGGATCTTACAGGATGTATATTACCTAATATATCTTATTCTGCATCATCCGTACATTACAATTATAACAGTATAATTGATGGCACATGTATACTAAAGAAAAATTACAGATTTAGTAAAAGCTCAGGAATTAATCAATTAGCTAATGCTATAAATTCAGGAGATTATAATCGTACGTTGTCATTATTACACTCAAACATATATAAGGATTTACATTATATCTATTGTGCAGAAAAAGAAAATTACATAACTATGCTTATTAAATGCGCAATGGCATATTCCAGTTATTTACAAAAATTACAACACGTTAAAACATTAACAACAAATATTTTAGAAATTTTCAATCATTATCGAATATTATGTGCATTACGTGACGGCCCATTTGGAGTGATAAGAATTAATTATTATATTGAACAAATACTAAATGAAAGAGGATTAATCCAAGTACATAAGTCTGGTAATTATATAGGCAGGCCTATTGTCATACTTCGCAATAAGCCATCATTAGGTTTATGTAATGGAGATGTTGGAGTGTTGTTGTTAAATAATCAAAATAAACTATCTGCATATTTTCTACTACCACATAACAATATAAAAATTATACAAATATATCAATTGCCAGAATATGAAACTTGCTTTGCTATGACTATACACAAAGCACAAGGATCTGAATTTCAACATATCGCAATAATATTACCTAACAAACATTCGCCAGTGCTAACACGCGAATTATTATATACTGCTGTCACCAGAGCTCGTCAATGTCTTTTTCTATATGCAACGAATCATATAATAATACGTAGTATTACTCTAGTCACACAACGCCATAGTGGATTATACGACAAAATAAAGAAACATATAATGTTGCATGATTTAATAAATTAAAACTTTGTTATTGTATATATATAACCTCAATGAAGTATTACACACGTCTACAACAATATATGTACAGTTTACTTAAATTTTTCACTCTCTAAATATTTTTTTATTTTTTTTGATAAAAATAAACATTTTGAACTATTATATTACTCTATTTTTCATTGCATCAAAGAAGTAACGTTTTGCAACTTTAGTTATTTTATTTACATCCTCTTCATTTAAATCAAATGGAATAAGCTTACTTAAATATGGATCACAACTTTCCCTAAATAATGAATACTTGCTGCCTTTCCAGACTTGTATTAATTTGCAACGTGCATCTTGCTGATAAGATGAATCCAACAATATCATTCTAGTATTCCAGTCAAACACATGATTTATCCAAGCCCCCCCGGCCCGATATAATAATAATAGTGGAGTATTTAACCCAGTGCAATATCCTAATATTAAAGTTGATAATAAATTTTTTGCATACAATTCTGATAAATTAGGAAAATGCCATATGTCGTTCATACCAAATAATCGGCTATCTCCTTTCCCACCTATAGAACAAAATGTTATATGTTCTAACCATAACAGCAATATATCTTTCATAGAAAGATATTGAGGTTTCCAACGTATTAATCCATCCTTTTGAATTGCAGTTAACTGTCCAACTAGTGTAACAGTATCAAATTTTAAAGAAATATTCAGATTGTGTTTTTCAACACAATAATATTTTTTTATTTGATTTGCTAATATTATCATTTTTTTTTGTTGTTTAATCCAATACAGCTCTCCAAATGGACCATAAGGCAAAACTCCAGAAGCATGTATACTATGGTATAATTCATTAGCATTTTTATTATGTATTAGATAATCAATTAATTTTATATTTAGTTCATAATGATTTAATGCATCCACAGAAAAAGGTTCATAGTTCGATAACTGTAATATATTTTGATCAAAACGCACATTTAAACGTTTTTGAAACCACATACGCACTGGATGGCGATAAAAATTATATAAATCTTGAAAATCTATTGTTTTCACAGAACAATAAGAAAGAGGGGTATTAAAATTTGGATAAATCAATAGAGAATTATTTTTATTAATATTTATTTTGGGTAACCATTCTTCGGCAAAACTTTGTCTAGTATTATCAGGATTAAAATTTTCAGGTGAAAAAGGAAATGGATTGTACCAGTGATATAAATGCTGACGTATATATTTTATATTAATATCTAATGCCATATGTTTATGGTCTTTTAAATAAAAATTTAAAGCAATATATTCAAATAATTCATCAATTAATACAGAAGGATAATTCATCGTATTATCATAAATTGAACGTCCAATAAAACTAATATATACCCTCTGTTGAGCCAACAAAAATGCTAATAAAAATGCATAACAATCCTGTTCATATATATTTTTATCATTTTTACGTGGATTTTTCACCATTAAATTAAAGTCTGGCGATACTGTATTACGAGGAAATGTATTATCATTCATACCTAAAAAACACACTATTTTACAAGGAATACAAAAATTCGAAGTAATATCACAAAAATTAATTACATTTGGTACAAATCGATACACCGCAGCATCTTTATTTAATTTATAACATAATTTATCCCTCAGGGCCGTTATACTTATAACCTGGAGGTATTCTGCTTGTATACCTGATTCTAATATATTTCTACAGCAATTTTTTAAAAAAAGTAAAACTTTGTTGTCTTCTGAATCTAAATGATCACAAAGAAAAAAATCATCAAACAACTCTTTAAAATAAGATCTCCATTCTAACAATGTATAAGAATAACTAAATCGGTCCCTCCACTTTTTTAATATTTTTAAAAATTCGCCTAATTGACCAATAATGTTAGTATTTTCTCCGTTTATCATATCCTCATGTGGAAAAATTCCCTCCCAACAGGTATCATGTTGATTTTTTATAGCATAACCTAATAACATTCGGGTTAATCCAAAATTCCAGGTATTTTGACTAGTAATAGGTAAATTAAAATTATGCATGGTAATATCATCAAGACCCCACCTAACACCAGATGAAATAATCCATTGAAACAATAATTTGATTTCTTCCTTACGTAAATTGAATCGAGATGCAATAGATGATACCTTCAAAAATGAAAAAATTTCCTCAGACGTAAATCGACTATATGGTATGTTAAGTATATTAAGAAAACTTGATATAATGGGATGTTTATTGTTTTTATATTTATCTATTGTAATATTAAATGGTAAATGTCGACCTTGTGTATTGTTAAATGTAATTTGAATCGCTGATACATAACAATGTATATCAGGAGCCATAACTAGGATATCTCCTGGGGACAACGATGATTCATTTACCATCATAGACAATAAATTATCATGCAATACTTCTACTTCCCTCTGAATACTATGGCAAACATGACAAGTAATTGATTGATCCTCTAATTCTAATATGTATCTTTTATTATTTTTTAATACTGCAGTATTATATTGAAGCTTTTCATTTGTTGTGTGACTGTGAAATTCTAAAATATCCTTTTGCACAATGTGCAGTAAAGAATCTTTTTTAGGGATAACAAAAGATTTTAGTTCAATTTTATTTTTTAATTGAGAAAATAAAGATAAAAAATTACAAACAACATTACCCCATGAATTTAATAAAGGATGATTTACATTAGGATAATTATTACAACTAGAACAACAAACAGAAACAGACGAAGATGAGCATAATACATTATTATTATATGATTGTTTTTTTTGTTGTGTTACAGAACGTGAACTTTGAACAAATACATCAATCAAATTGTGATAACAAGAATTTATAAACCACAAGTAAATATCAATATGGTAACTTAAAAGTTTCAATATTTTCCAATGTATAGGAGATATGGACGTTATGCCACAAATAAATATTCTGTTTGGCAAATCACAGTTCACCTTTTGAGTAGTTTTAAAAAAATTGATACAACGTTGTAAAGGACTTATATTGCTATTTGATTCATGTTGACTGCATCTTATATTTTCCAAGAATATACGCCATATTTTTGATTGCCAAATTTGATGTGTATCATCATCTAAATGATTTATTGTTTTATTAGATTGCCAACTATGCAACCAATCTGGACGATATATTAAATACTGAGTAAATAATTTGGCAAGTTGCTCGGAAAATTGACCTATTTTTTTTTGATTGATATCGTTGTATAAATATTTTTCTATGATAGGGAAATTTTTTACTATCTGCTTGTGAGATAATATTTCCATAAATTTCCAATACATAATAGAATGAGAAAAATGATTCACAAAAGAATTATTGGGCTCTATTACATTAGAAATATTCTGAATGAAAGACGTTAAGGTCATAAATGTGATATTACATGCAATGCCAAAGTGATTGGCTAGTTCCATCTGTATCCATTGATCTATAATACTATGCTCTGTCAATATTATTTCGGATTGCATTGGATCAGGTAGTAATCTATCCGACATGATACTGATCAATGATGTTTTAAACAGACTTGCTTGATTAGAATGATAAATAGTAAACATTTATTTGATAAATATTTAAATAAAAAATACATTTTTATTAATGCAATACATATATGTTTAACAGGCCATAATATAGTTGAATTATTTTCATATTCTCATTATAACTAAAAATAAATATTATATAATTTGTTTATAAACATAAATATGCTGTAAGACATAATTATAAATATAAAAATTTTTTATATAACAAACATTTTGATATACACTAGCAACCAAAGATTACCGCTTTAAAAGAATTAAAATAAAACATCCACAAAAAATATTGACTATTACTGTTATCTCTCTTCTATATTATACAGGTACCTAACATCAACAAGATTATATGAATTTAATATTTCAAATAAATATATATATAATATTAAAATTAAGATATCAAAAATACAGCCACTTATGTTACAAGTAATAGTACACTAAAAAATAATAATTTTTAACAATATTGATAATTACATTATCTGTAAGACAGATAGAGTATAATTGTTCCAAATATAATCATAGGACATGACAAAATTTGTCCCATAGTAACCATATCATTAATTAATCCTAAATGACTATCAGGCTGACGAAAAAATTCTGCTGTAATACGAAACACACCGTAACAAACAAGAAATAAACCAGATACACTACCTACAGGATGTGGTATACGAATAAACTTATTTATGATAATAAATAACATTATTCCTTCCAAAAACATTTCATATAATTGAGATGGATGACGAGGCAACGAACCATAATAATTAAATAACGGTTGCCATGTAGGGTGATCTGGTAATATCAATAAATCTTGATACGCAGAATTAGGAAATAACATAGCCCAAGGAATATCAATGGCTATGCGACCCCATAATTCTCCATTAATAAAATTTCCTAACCTACCAAGGCCTAATCCGAACGGTACTACTGGAATAACAAAATCTGATATTTGAAAAAAAGATTGATGTTTTTTTATAGAAAACCATTTAATTGATATTATTACTCCTACTAAACCACCATGAAAAGACATCCCTCCTTCCCATATCTTAAAAATCCACAGTAAATTTTGAGCAAAAAAAGACCACTGATAACATAATACATATCCAATACGACCTCCTAGTAACACACCAAAAAAACACAAATATAGTAAATATTCTACATCTTTATGGGTCCATAAAATATTATTAGAATAACGTATACGATACGATAATGACCACATAGCATACAAAAAACCTAATCCGTACATCATACCATACCAATGTAACGAAATAGGCCCTATTGTAAGCATCACTGGATTACATACATGACTATAAATATACTGCATATTAATTATATTGATATAGTGATGATATATTGATATGTTATGTTGTGTGTATACATTATTATAATCAGTACTTAACTAAAATTCTCAGTTATCTACCCTTAGATGTACAAATTTCATGTACTACATCTATTTTTCCCGCATAGATGCAATAACAAATTAACTTAATTTTTTGCCCAAATATTCTTAATATTATTTGTTTTTATAATATATGATTATATCTATTATGATATGATCGTATCAACAAATTCTTGCATAACTTTTCTATACACATTTCTTTTAAAAAATACGACCTGGCGTATAGGATACCATAAACTAACCCACTTCCAACTATCGAATGTATACACTTTATTATTTCTGATATTAATTCGTGTATCTTTAGATAAAAGCTTTAGTAAAAACCACTTTTGCTTTTGTCCTAAGCAAATTGGTCTAATTTTCCAACGAATTAATTTTTTAGGGAGCTTATAACGTATCCAGTTTTGTGTTGAAGACAAAATACGCACATCTTGATAATTCAATCCTATTTCTTCAAACAATTCCCTATACATAGCTTGCTCAGGAGTTTCCCCAATATTAATTCCCCCTTGAGGAAATTGCCAACAATAATGTTGTTTACATTTCCTAGCCCACAATACTTGTTCATGAGTATTACACAACACAATCCCTACATTTAATCGGTAACCGCTATTATCAATCACCAAATTTCCTCGGTTTTATTAAAATATTTTATTAAATTATAAATATTCATAAATAATTATGATATACCATTTTAGTTGTTACATAAAGATTAATGACACTCAAACTATTGTAAAAATATATAATGATCACATATTTTTTATTTCTTACCAATCAACAATAATTACCACAATCAAACTCACGAATTACATGCTATCTGATAATTATATCCAATTCAAGAATTTTTATTACGGTTTCATATCATTAATGAACTAATAAACCTTACAGAAATACATAATTATAACTTAATTTAATTATATATATTTACTATTTGAAACAAATATCGTTAGAACATTTTATAAAAAATTTGAGCATGATATTATTAAAAAATATTATACTTAATCATGAATCTACATTTACATCAAAAATATAAAAACTTATTTTTATATATGATTAATTCACAGTCTGTTATGTTTCATTTAAAAACCACATAATAAAATATTATTTAATAAATAATGATATCAATAAAATCAATATAACATTAAAATATTTATCTATTTTAATTAAAAAATTTTGCTCATTAAATACAAATAATTTATTAAAACAATTTATATAATCCCATATTGATGTCATTTAAATAACTTTCAATCATTTAAAAATTTTTATTTAAAAAATTATTCTATTGTTTCTAACATAAATAGATCTTCCAATTTTTGTTTTCGACGAATTTGACGAATTTGTCCATTTTCAAATAAAACTTCTGGTAATAACGGACGAGTATTATAATTAGAAGACATAGAAGCACCATATGCACCAGTGTCGTGAAATATTAAATAATCCCCTACTTTTGTTGAACAAGGTAACTTACGTGCTAATATTGTTCCATTCATACTTTGTGTAAAAACATCTCCAGATTCACATAATGGACCACCAACAACAGTATCACGTAATGCCTCTGAAGTAATACTACGATTGTCTCCAGGCACCAATGAAATATGATGGTAACTACCGTACATTACTGGACGCATTAAATCATTATATCCTGCATCTACTAATACAAAATGACGACGACCCATGTCTTTTACCGCTCTAATTTGTGTAATTAACATCCCTGATTCAGCAACAAGAAAGCGACCAGGTTCTATTTCCAATGTTACTGTATGATGCAAATGCTGACTAATACGTTTCCTTGTATTATTCCACAAATGAAAATAATGATTTATATCTAAAATTATATCATCATCTTGATACGGTATTGTTAATCCCCCTCCAGCAGAAATAACCTGTACATCTATTTTGTGTTTTAAAATTTGATGGATCATTGCATTACATACCTTAGATAAATGATCATACTGCACTCCAGAACCGATATGCATATGCAACCCAACCAATTGTAGATCATAATGGTGAATGTAAGATAAAGCTTTTAGAATATCTTCATGCCAAATACCATGTTTACTATTTTCTCCTCCAGTATTAGTCTTTTGATTATGTCCATATCCAAATCCAGGATTAATACGTAACCATATTTTATGTCTAGGGGAACAAGCGCCCAATTGTGCTAACATGTCTATCGAGCCTACATTAACAGTAATATTTAGTTCTAATATTCTCAATAATGTTTCTTCCTCTAAAATATCAGCAGTGAAAACTATTTCATCACTTTGCTTTCCCGTTTTAAAACCGGCTAATAATGCGCGTTCAATTTCTCCTAAAGAAACAGAATCTACTTTAACTCCATGATTATACATCAATCGCAAGATATGAATATTAGAACAAGATTTTTGAGCATATCGTACAACATCAAATTGTTGTAATTGTGTAATACGATTAACTATAACTGAGGCGTCATATACCCATACTGGTCCTTTATATTTTTTATGTAATTTTATTAATTTTTCATAGGAAAGGGTATTGATATGGGTTAATGCATTGTATGTCATGCTGTATTCCTATTGTTTTTATTACAATATATTTCAATATTAAAAAATTTTACAATTGTGTAATCGAACATAATTAAAATAAGTCGAATACAAATTCGTATTACAAAAAATCAAACAATATTAATTAATATTTAATTTTTTATTAAAAGAATCACTAAATTGCGTAATGTTATAGTAGCTTTTAGATATATATAAAAAGTTTAAAAACTTTATTTTGGACGAAGTGTAGGAAATAGAATTACATCACGAATAGTATGTTTGTCAGTTAGCAACATTATTAAACGATCAATTCCTATTCCAATACCTGCAGTAGGAGGTAATCCATATTCTAATGCGATTAAATAATCTTCATCGTAATTTACATAAAAATTAGTGTTGTTTTTATCTTTTTTCTCATCGGATTGTTTTAAAAAACGTTCTTTTTGATCTTCTGGGTCATTTAATTCTGAAAAACCATTTCCTATTTCCCTCCCAGCGATGAACAATTCAAAACGATCCGCAAACTTTGGATTATTATCACTACGACGTGCTAATGGAGACATTTCTATCGGATAAGAAGTAATACAAGTTGGTTGAATAATTTTTTTTTCTACTGCTTCTTCAAAAATAGCCATATGTATTTCGTTTAACGTCCAACAATTTTTGACCTTAATTCCAAATAATTTTGCAATAGAAATAGCAGTATATATATCATCTATATTTTGAGATCTAGTTTCTGGTAAGTAATAAAAGATAGCTTCTTTTATACTTATTTGAGCAAAAGGATGTTTAAAATTCAATTCATAATTTCCATAACGTACAATATTACTACCTAATACTCTTCGTGTTACTGAACATAATAAATTTTGCACCAAAGCAATTATATCACGATAATCAGCATAAGCCATATATACTTCCATCATTGTAAATTCAGGATTATGATAACAGGAAATTCCTTCATTACGAAAACTACGATTTATTTCAAATATTCGCTCAAAACCACCTATCACCAATTTTTTTAAATATAATTCTGGAGCGATACGTAAATACATATCCATTCCTAATTTATTATGATGCGTAATGAAAGGATGTGCTATAGCCCCTCCTGCAATTGTATGCATCATTGGTGTCTCTACTTCCATGAAATTATGTTGTTTCATAAACTGACGTATCTCAGAAATAATTAAAGAACGCATTCTAAATATTTCTCTTGTATGTTCATTAACAATTAAATCCAAATATCTTTGACGGTATTTTGTTTCTTGATTATTTAAACCATGAAATTTATCTGGCAATGGGCGTAATGATTTAGTTAATAAACGAATTTCTTTGCAATATACTGATAATTCCCCAGTACGTGTTCTAAACAGTGTACCGCGCGCTCCCAGAATATCTCCTAAGTCCCATTGTTTTATACTCTTATTATATAAATTTTTTTCTAATGAACTAGCAGTAATATATAACTGCATACAACCTTCAGCATCTCGTAAAGTGATAAAAGATGCTTTTCCCATGATTCGCTGACTTATTATGCGTCCTGCTATACTTACTTCAATATTTAACTGTATTAATTCTGCATTGGATGTATGAGCATATTTTTTGTGTAGTTCATTAGAGATAAAATCACGACGAAAATCATTTGGAAATGCTACGTCTGTTTTACGGAGTTGAGATAATTTTTTCCGACGAATATTTAATTCATCATCGATATTAAATTTTGACATAACTGATCCTTTAAATACACGTGCTTAGTCACTACAGATTTCACTTAATTATTTTTTTAATGCTAATTTTTATAAAATCGTCTAGATCTCCATCTAAAACAGCTTTAATATTACGTTTTTCAAAACCAGTGCGTAAATCTTTAACTCTAGAACTATCTAAAATATACGATCGTATTTGACTACCCCAGGTAATATTTACTTTATTATTTTCTCTCATTTTTTTTTCATCGTTCTTCTTTTGTAATTCCAGTTCATATAATTTAGCCTTTAATTGTTTCATTGCCTGATTTTTATTTTTATGTTGTGAACGATCACTTTGACATTGAGTAACTATATTGGTTGGTATATGCGTAATACGTACTGCAGACTCCGTGCGATTAACATGTTGCCCTCCTGCTCCAGAAGCTCGGTAAACATCACAACGCAAATCTTCTGGACGAATGTTAATATTTATACTATCATCCGATTCTGGATATACGAAAACTGAAGCAAATGAAGTATGACGTCTTCCAGAAGAATCAAAAGGACTTTTGCGAACTAACCTATGAACGCCAGATTCAGTACGCAGCCAACCGTATGCATAAGGCCCAACAACTTGAATAGTAGCAGATTTTATCCCAGTAACCTCTCCTACTGATTCTTCAGTAATATCAATTATGAAACCTTTATGATTCATCCAACGCAAATACATACGTAACAACATGCCAGCCCAATCTTGCGCTTCTATACCTCCAGACCCCGATTGAATATCAACATAACAATTAGAGTCATCATATTTTCCTATAAACATACGACTAATCTCTAACTGAGATAATATACGTTCTAAATCAATTAACTGATCATGAATTTCATTCACCAAGGTATCATCATATTTCTCGATTAATTCTAATAAATCATTTAAATCCGATAAATCTTTAATAAGTTGATCAACAACGTTAATAAAATTTTTTAAAGAAGAAGATTTCTGACTTAGAACTTTTGCTATTTTAGGATTATTCCAAACACCAGGTGATTTTAGTTCAGCGCTAATTATCTGTAAATGTTTTTTCTTAAGATTATAGTTAAAAATCATCCTTAAACTTAAGCGCTCTATTTAACATAAGTTGAATATCTTGTTTAGTAAGATTAATATCTATCATAAAAATTTTATTCCTTAAACGTATATTTTTATTTATATTATTTCATATATTACATATACGGCTATGTACACTACAATACAATAAAAAATTGCTACATAAATATATAAAGATATTTGTTTTATTATGCTATTAATTATATAATTTAATTTGATTGTTTATTATAATTATTTTGAATATTATCAGTTATTAGTAACCATACACTGTTTTATATTTTTATTTATTTTATGTTAAATAACCTTGCAAACAACTATATATTAAAAAATAGTATCCTCATCAATTATTATCATATACCCGGTGTATATCAATACTTATTATGATGTCAATCATCACATAAAGTTTAAAACTGATAAATTATTTAATTTTAAATTTATAATAACAAATGTTTGTGATAATGTATCCAGGATATACTAAGTCGTTTAAATATTTAAGTGATAGAACCAAACAATATGTATTATATAATATTTATTTGGGGGGTTATTTTATTCATAAGGAAAATATGATCTTTCCTCATATAGTTTTTTCAGGACATTATCCTGTGCCTTCACAAGATTTACCACTAACATTCATCTCCCTTGAGGAGTGGATATTAATAAGATTATATGGCCCAGATGTAACGCAATACTTACATAATCAATTGACTTGTGATATTAAAAATCTAGAAAAAAATAAATACAATTTCTCAGCACATTGTAATCCAAAAGGAAAAATGATTAGCAATATGTATGTTTTCCACACCAGACCTCAAGAAATGGCATATATTGTACGCCTTAATATATATAAAAAACAGATTACAGAAATGAAAAAATATATAGTATTCTCTAATGTTACTATCACTCCTGATTACAATGCAGTACTTATTGGAATTACTGGAACACATGCAAGACAACATTTAAACACGTTTTTTGCAATTCTACCAAATAAAACGCATACGGTAGTGCACGATAAAAATGTCACTTTACTTTATTTTGATGCTCCAATAGAACGGTTTTTGTTGATTATTAACAAAAGATCAATATTACATCACTTATGGAGTAAATCAAAATATTGCATACTATTTAATAATAGCCGTCAATGGATCTCATTAGATATGGAAGCAGGTTATCCAATTATTGAACCGATAACCAGTGAACTATTTATGCCTCAATCTGTTAATATAGATGCATTACAAGGCATTAGTTTTAATAAAGGTTGTTATATTGGACAAGAATCTATTGCTCGTGTTAAGTACCGTGGATCCAATAAACAAGCATTGTATCGGTTAACTGGCATCATTCATTACAAGAATAATAATAAATTACCGGAACCTGGTGATCGAGTATTATTAAAAATAAAAGACCAACATTGGCAAAATATTGGTGTTGTTTTACAACACTGTCAAATTAAAAAAAATAACATATGGATACAAGTAGTATTAAATAGGGCAATTTTAGGACCTTCAGAATTAAAAATTACAAATATACACACTAATGACAGTCTCATTTTTTTTGTTATTAATACTAATAAAATTTAAATAACTTTTACACAAGCATAATAATATCTATTTGTACTCATAACGATCTTTCAGTAACCATTGTGGCATATCATCTAACCCCATAATATGATGTAATACACCTACTTTTAAATTAGGCATAGTGTTAATGAAATAAAAAATAAAATATTGTATACATTTTAATAAATAACTCTTATCACGAAGTAACATATGAATACATGAGATATTCATGAAACTTTTAGTTATTCTATATTTTCTGTTGCACCCATAATGCTTTAGATTACCATAAAGTCCAATATCTTTGTGATTTTTTTTCAGTGTCTTTAGATGATGTAATAACACTGCTGCATCTATCAGATCTACATTAATATTTTGAAAAAAAAAAGGACATATAGTATATGCAGCTTGCCCTAATAATACCAAACGATGATTTATAAAATTATGTGTATATTGTATCCTCGGTAAGAAAATCTTATATTTTATATTATCACATACAACACAATGACCTAATACATTACAGATTTCAATTAAATCGTAATTAATAGATTGAGTGGAAGTAGATATATATAGATATTTTTTAGCCGTATATGGTGGTAATAACCAAAAAACAACAGAAAGATGTGCGTTCTTTAACGGCAACAACACCAACAACCCATCATTATGAATGATACAACGAAGAGTATTTTTATGATTTTTTTCAGTGTAAATAATAGTAGTTAATCCATAATATTTAGTATCCATAAATATTGAAGAAATATTTGCAGCGTTTTTTACCCAAGAATTAATTCCGTCTGCTCCTATCACTAATTGAGCTTTAAATATATAATTATTCTTTACCGTAATAAATGCTGCATCATCATGATAATTTATTGCATCAGGTAAATTTGAATCCATAAATATAATATTTCTTAATTGTCGCGCACGATCAACTAACGCTTGATATATCAAATTATTATCAGTAATATATCCTAATTCAAGATATCCTAAATAACCAGTATTAAAAACAGTTTTCTGTATATTGTTCATTGTAAAGATTTCTAATTTATGCAACAAACTGGAAGATTTTGATATATTTTGATTCCAAACTTTTAGATACTGAAGTATTTTTGTGCTAGTTATATTAACTAGAGACATATTAACATTCCATTCCTCTGTTTCATCAATATGAGATGAAATCTTATTTTCTATGATTGCTATACGAAAATAATCATTCAGTCCACAAGCCAATGCTAATCCAGAAATTCCTTGATTTACAATTAATAGATCAAAACTTTCCATATTATTATATTATAATACTATTATTATTAAATTAATCTGTTTTCCAATTTAATATCACATTTACCAAAAGATGTTTTAATAGAGTACTGTAACTTAAAAAAAATAGGCCCATTTTTCGAGTAACAACAAGTGGTAAGTGATGATTACTGAATAAACGTACTAAACCATCGGTAATTTTAATGATTCTACATTGGTCTAAATATCTGTGTTTCTGATATTTGTTTAACACAGAATAATCTCCTATATCTAGATTTTGATATAGTGCTTGCACAATTACCTTAGACAGCACCACAATATCACGTAATCCAAGATTAAATCCTTGTCCCGCAACAGGATGTAAACTTTGTGCCGCATTTCCAACTAATGCTAATCTGTGACTAATATGACTGTGAGCACGTGTCAACCAAAGATTATAAAAAAATCGTCTTTCTACATTTAAAATTTTTCCTAATCTCCATCCAAATATATTTTGTAATTCTTGAGAAAATTTGTTCTTATTCCATATAGATACCTCTTTTTGTCGTGTATCAGAAATACACCAAATTAAAACACTATAATCATTAGACATAGGCAACACAGCTAATGGTCCATGTTCTGTAAATATTTCAAAAGCTCTTCCGAAATGAGGTATTTCAGTGGTAATTTTAGAAACTACAGCAATTTGTTGATAATTCCATCTAAACCATTGCATACCGCAATTAGTTGCTAACTCTGAGTATGCTCCATCTGCTGCTACCATCAATTTTGAAACTATTTGATAACCATTATCTAATATAATTATATTATTTTTTTTTTCACGTTTAATTTTTTTTAAAATCGCTGGACAATACACAGTTACAGTGGATTGATTACATAAAATATCAAATAATCTCTTTCGAAAAATATTCAGTTCAATAACATAACCCAATTCTGATAATTGATAATCTCGGGCTTTAATCAATACTTTGTTGAACCAAGGATATTCACTAACTTCCACTTGTTTTATAATAGTAGAGCAAGAAGATAAAATTGGAGCCACATTAAGTCGTATTAATTCAGAATAAGCCCCTCGGGACAAAGCTATTACCTGAGGTGGACATATATTTAAAGATAATTGTGCATCACAACAATAAGGAGAATGCTTTTCTATTAAAGATATTTCCACGTCTCCTTTGGTTAATTTAGATAACATTAACGCTAATATTGCGCCGGTTATTCCCCCGCCATTTATAATAATAGACATAAATTATTATCTAATATGCAAATACTACATTTTAGTATCAAACAAAAATTACAATTGTACAAAACTAAATGATCAAGCCAGCGTAATAAATATTGTATATTATACTATATATAATAAACATGCTATAACAAACAATTCATTATATAAATATTATTTTTTATAACGAACATACTTTTGAAACACAATCATTATTCAGTTAACTTTAGAATATAAATTGCAACATATATATTACAATTTATTTATAATAACGCTTATTCGCTTATAATACATAAAATATATTCATACCATTATGTAATAATCGAAAATTATAAAATATTTATTAAAATATAATTATACGTACCAAGTTTCATAATAAAAATTATCATTAACAACGAAGCAATTAAATAAATCTTTTAAAGACATTAGAAAATTACATATTAAACATATTATTGTTTTCATGTATCTTGGCAAAACAATTCAACTCTATAGATTATAGAAGAATCCCCATGCAGTCTATATGAATTAATTTTCGATAAAATTTATGGTATGCTAACTTTTTAGATTTTTTTATATTTAAAAACCTATTAATTATATTTTAATATATACAAAGGTTTTATATTTAAATATTTACAAATATAATAACGATAATTAGTTATTTTATGTGCATATAATTACACAATGCCGCTATATTTTATCAAGTATTTATTAAAAATTTTTATGCATATAATCATACAATCATTGTTATCATAATATATAATCATTAAAAAAATATAAATAAATTAAATACCAGGAAAGAAATATGCCTGAACAACCAACAGATATTCAAATTTTTGGTCGAACATTACGGATTAATTGTCCATCTCAACAAAAGGATGCTTTAAATAAAGCAGTAGAAGATTTGACTCAACGACTACAAGACTTAAAAATTAGAACAAAAGTAACTAATACTGAACAATTGGTATTTATAGCTGCTTTAAATATATGTCATGAATTAGCTCAAGAAAAATTAAAAACACGTGAATACGCTACTAACATTGAGCAACATATTCTGTTGTTACAAAAAACAATCGAAAAAGCTTTAGTTGCACATATTCACATCACCGAACATTCTAATGGTCCATTAGAATGTTCTAAACACGTGTAAATACATATATTATGTTTTATATTTTAGAGAAATACAGAGTATATAGTAGATAACAAAAATATAAAAAATAACTCATATAAGACCATATATAAATGCTTATTTTATATAAAAACACATAAATTTATATTATTTCCATACAAATAGTATTTGATATGTATATCAATGATAAAACAACATATAAAAAATCCATTCGTACATACATACGAACTATACGTCGCACTTTAACATTTCAAGAACAGCATACAGCGGCGCAATTAATAACTAATAAAATTATGACTATAAATCATATGTACAGATCAACACACATAGCAGCATTCGTTTCTTTTGACGGAGAAATAAGCACTAATTTACTAATACGAACTTTATTATTTATGCATAAACACATATATTTACCCATTATACCTTCTCTAAAATCTGATTACTTATTATTTTCAGAATATACATTCTCAACGCCTCTTATATATAATCACCTAAATATATACGAACCTAAATGGAATACCGATTCTATTGTACCTATAGAAAAATTAGATATTATATTTGTGCCATTAGTTGCATTTGATACTCACAGACACCGATTAGGTATGGGCGGTGGTTTTTATGATAGAACTTTAAAAAATTGGAAACATCAAAATAACTATGTACCCATAGGATTGGCATACAATTTTCAAAAAATACCAACTCAATTATTTCCTGTAGAAACATGGGATATAACACTACCAGAAATTATAACCCCATCTTATCATTTAATTTCAAACGATCATTAAACGATACATACCATTCTAAACAAAAAATATGTATTATCTTTATATTTTAATTTTATGAATATGTCGTATATTTTTAAATATAAATAAATAATTTTATAATTTTAAACAATTAATATTAACCTAATTATATTGATTATCAGAACTTCTTGATTGTAGTTATGTTAAAAATGAGTATAATTTATATTAATTAATAGACTATATATTTAAAATATTTTTTTAAATTTTACATTACTAAAATTTATTTTTTTCATAAACAAAAGAATTACGAGATAATTGTTTTGATACCATCTTTTGTTCCAATTAATACGATATCGGCCCGTCTCTGAGCAAATATACCAACACTTACTACTCCTGGAATATTATTAATTTTTGTCTCTAATAAAGATGCATTTGTAATCTTCATATTATATACATCTAAAATATTATTTCCATTATCAGTAATCATATTATGCCTATATTCCGGCAATCCACCTAAACGAATCAATTCCCTTGCTACAAATGAGCGAGCCATAGGAATCACTTCTATCGGCACTGGACCACGTCCTAATATATTTACTTGTTTACTGCTATCAACAATACAAACAAATTTTTTAGCTGCAGCAGCAATAATTTTTTCTTTAGTCAAAGCTCCACCTCCACCCTTAATCATTTGCATATGTATATCAATTTCGTCTGCGCTATCAAAATATACATCTAATTCGTGTAAACTATTAAGATTATATAGAGGAATACCTAGCTTTTTTAATTGATTAGATGAGTGATTTGAACTAGATACTACACCTTCTATTTTATCTTTGACACTATTTAATGCTTCAATAAAATATGTCACAGTAGAACCAGTGCCTACTCCTATAACTCTGCTAAACAGAATATACTGTAAAGCCGCCCAACCTACTGATTTTTTTAATTGATCCTTTACCATATGTCACCTATACGCGACGTATATTTATATATTTAGTGCATATTAATTTTAATCTATCACTGTTAATTTCTAACAATAATTTTCATTTTATATAAGTCAAAAAATGACATTTAGTGAGAGTTAAATACCATACAACTATATAATTATTATTATTATTATATAATATACGACGATATTACATCATGACCAACCAATTGTATGATAATCTATCTTGAAATTTAAAAAATTTAATATACTTTCAAATATATTCAATAACCTCCATTAAATTTAATAACAACATGATACTGATATCATTGACTACAAATCTATTCTAACGCATTTGAAAATTCTTCACTAATAAAAATTATTTTTATAAAACATTAATAGCATTTAAAATAGAAAATACTTTCTCTAAATGCTTAACCATCGATTTTTGTCCTGCACGAATCCAGATACGTGGATCATAAAATCTTTTATTTGGTTGATCATTTCCATATGGATTACCTAATTGAGTTTGAAGAAAATTTTTATTTTTATGGTAATACTTTAAAATCCCCTCCCAAGTGGCCCATTGAATATCAGTATCAATATTCATTTTTACAACTCCGTGCCTAATAGCTTCTCTAATTTCTTCTTTTGTAGATCCAGATCCTCCATGAAATACTAAATTCAAAAAATTATTAGGTAATCCAAATTTATTAGAAACGTGCTCCTGCGATTTCTGAAGAATTTTTGTATCTAATCGTACATTTCCTGGTTTATATACACCATGTACATTTCCGAATGATGCGGCTATAATGAATCTCGGGCTGATAATATGAAGCTTTTCATAAGCATAAGCTATATCTTCCGGATTTGTATACAATAATGAATGATTGAGATGATGATGATCTATACCGTCCTCTTCTCCTCCGGTACAACCTAGCTCTATCTCCAAAGTCATATTTAATTTATCCATACGATTTAAATACTGTGAACTAATTTCTATATTTTCTTTTAAAGATTCTTCAGATAAATCTATCATATGAGATGAAAATAATGGACTACCAGTTTCAGAAAAATGTTTTGTACCCAACTCTAATAGAGCATCGATCCAGGACAAATTTTCTTTAGCGCAATGATCAGTATGTAAAATAACAGGAATACCATAATAACTAGAAATATGATGCACATGTAAACTCCCAGAAATAGCTCCTAACACTGCTGTAGAACAATCAACTTTGTTGTCATTTAAACCATATCCTGCCATAAAAGCAGATCCTTTTTTAGAAAATTGTAAAATAATTGGAGCTTGCATATTAACTGCAGCTTCTAATGCAGCATTAATTGAATCTATACCTATACAATTTACTGCTGGTAAAGCAAAACTATTTTCTTTTGCAAAAGAAAATATCTTCTGTACATCATTTCCAGTAACTACACCTGGCTTTACAAAATCAAGTATCTTAGTCATGTATTCTCTTCTATTTTTTAACGAACACGCCTATACAGTATTATTTTAACACATACCGTATGTATCTTTATAAAAACAACTTGTTAACCAACAACATGTATACTTTCTAATTATTTAAAATATGCTTTTCAAGCATATTTATTGCTGGTAACGTTTTGCCTTCAATAAATTCTAAAAAAGCACCACCTCCGGTAGAAATATAAGAAATTTGGTTGGAAACATTAAATAAATCAATAGCCATTAAAGTGTCACCTCCTCCAACAATAGAAAAAGCATCACTTTCAGCAATAGCATGAGATATCATTTCCGTACCTTTTCTGAAATTTGGAAACTCAAATACCCCAATTGGACCATTCCAAAGAATAGTTTTAGCGCAATTTAAAATATCTAATATTCGAGAAATAGATTCATCACCCAAATCAAGAATTTGCTCATCATCCTTAATGTCAACCACAGCCTTCATAGTTACCTGAGCTGTTTCAGAAAATTCCGTGCTTACTCGCACATCACTAAGAATAGGTATATCACAATGTTCTAAAAGGCGTTTTGCTGTAGGTATCAATTCTTCTTCATATAACGATTTACCTACCTTTCTCCCTTGAGCCGCCAAAAAGGTATTTGCAATACCCCCTCCTACTATAAGATAATCTGCAATCTTTGATAAAGCATCTAAAACAATCAATTTAGTGGATACTTTAGATCCCCCAACTATCGCAACCATTGGTCTCATAGGAGAATGTAATGCCTGACCTAAAGCTTCTAATTCTTTTTGTAATAAAAGCCCAGAACAAGCTAAAGAAACAAATTTACCTATGCCATGCGTAGAAGCCTGTGTACGATGAGCGCTGCCAAATGCATCCATGACAAACACATCACATAACATAGCATATTTCTTAGATAACATCTCATCATCTTTTTTTTCCCCTTTATTAAACCGTACATTCTCTAAAACTAACAGCTCTCCTTCTGTACAACTCACTCCTTCTAAATAATCTTTAACCAGCCGTACTTCCTTGATATCCCGCCGAGTAACCAATTTTTTTTTTAAATAATCAACTACAGGTTGCAAAGAAAATTGCACATTATAATTTCCTTCTATTGGTCGACCCAGATGAGACATTACCATAACACGTTTACTTTGATTTAAAGCTAATTCAATAGTAGGTAACGATGCGTGAATTTTTCTGTTAGAAGTAATAACTCCATTTTTAACAGGTACATTTAAATCAGAACGAATTAAAACACGTTTATCCGTTAGGTCTAAATCACTCATTTTAATCATAGTCATGATGGGCAACCTTTTATGTATAAAACAATATAAACAATTATATATTAATGGTTAAAACATCTTTCTCTTACTACATATTGTGCTTAATAAATTATTTGAAAACTAAAAAATGGAAACTGTAAAAATTTACATATCATTAATAGTTACAATATACTGATATATGCGCATGTATGAAGAAAAACATGTAATGTACTTTTAAAAATAAAATTATTACTAATTTGCTGAATAATAATCTGATTTATAATTACTTATGACTTTAAGTATACATGATCATATATTCATTAAACATATCATACCACTACTTTTATAGTATCACTTAGTATCAGTATCACGTTACGCATGCAAAAAACAGTATAATTTATTATTTGATGATATATCATCAAATAAAAGCATTCAAATAACAAATAATATATAGAAATTAATTTCTCTAACTTTTCTTTGATTTCACTTGAGTATAAAGCATTTCCAATCCTAATGTAGCAGCTGCTAAAGCAGTGATTTGTGCGCAATCATAAGCTGGAGCTACTTCTACTAAATCAATACCTATAATATTTAAATTTTGAAAACCTCGTATTAACTTCAGCACACGGTAACTCGTTAATCCTCCAATTACTGGAGTTCCAGTTCCAGGAGCTATAGCTGGATCTAAACAATCAATATCAAAAGTTAAATATATTGGAAAAGATCTAACAACTGATTTTATTTTATTTATGATAATATCTATATTAGTATCATTAACATATTCTACGTCTAACACTGTGAATCCAAAATGCTTCTTATATTCGGTGCGAATACCAATTTGTATCGAATGCATAGGATCTATCAATTCTTCGTTAATCGCATGTAACATAACAACACCATGATCATATTTGCCGTTATCATCGTAATAATCTGCATGTGCGTCAAAATGTATCATTGCCATTTTTCCGAAAATTTTTGCATACGCACGTAATATAGGTAATGTAATATAATGATCTCCTCCAAGCGATAACATTTTTTTTTTAGACATTAACAAACGTTCAGCATGATTTTTTAAAGACTTTATAAAATCTTGTATGTCTCCAGATTTATATACTACATCTCCGCAATCAATTACATGTAGCTGTTCACGTACATTAAAATCCCAGGGCCAACGAAAATGTTCCCAAGCTAAATTTAGAGACGCCTGTCGGATAGCAGTTGGCCCAAATCTACTGCCTGCACGCCCAGAAGTAGCCATGTCAAAAGGAACGCCAGTAATTACCCATTCACTACTACTACTATAAGGATCAAATTCTAATGGAAATCGCAAAAAACCAAAGGCATTTGAAAATAAGGAATTATCATTTTGATAATTTAAAGTACACATGTATTTCCTTTCTTAATGAATATTAAAACAATTTATTATATATATAAAATATAGTTTAAGTAAAACTAAATGAATATTTATTTAAATTGATATTTAAATTTTTTCATACAATCCGTCGATCAAAGTAAAACATCAGATAGGTCTACAAATTTAAAAAATTTTAAGAATATATTTAAATTAACCTATATTATAAAGTGAGATCTTATCCATACAGTATCTTATATTGATAGCTTATAAATAAAAATATATCTTCATTTATTTTCCATTTAGTGTTATTTAAACACATAACACAGCAAATATCACTTTTAAAGAATGCTACATCAGATATTTAATTCATATAATTATTAAATATTTATAAAAATTTAAAAAATCACTCATACAATGAGATTATAGTATGAATAATTTCCAATACTCTTAATAAACTCATTAAACTACGTATTGAATAATAAAATGAATAGATATATGGAAACTGAATTAGTATGGTATGTTTCCATAAATCACAGATCAAAAATATCAAAATAAAAAATATTTACAAAAAATATTTATCGTAACCTATTTATAAATCACACAAATACCACCTCAACATCTGATATCATAAATTTAATAATACTAAAATTATAAGCAATATGAAATAAATTGTGGTATTTTAAAATTCATATAAAATAACTTATGCATATATTTTTACCCGCATATGTTTGATGCACCTATATTCAGTTACATTACTAATAAGTTTAAAATTTTATACTAAAAGGATATAATAAATGACACAATATTTATTCACATCTGAATCTGTGTCAGAAGGGCATCCAGATAAAATTGCAGATCAAATTTCTGATGCTGTATTAGATTCTATTTTAGCACAGGATTCAAGAGCCCGTGTTGCATGCGAAACATACATTAAAACAGGTATAGTATTAATGGGGGGAGAAATTACTACTACTGCTTGGGTAAATATGGAAGAAATCGCTAGAAATACCATTCGTGATATTGGTTATATTCATGCAGATATGGGATTTGATGCAAATTCCTGCGTAATATTAAGCGTAATCAATAAACAATCTTCCGAGATTCAATGTAGTATTGATCACGGTGATGCCTTACAACAAGGAGCGGGTGATCAGGGATCAATGTTTGGATACGCTACTAATGAAACTAATGTTTTCATGCCTGCTCCAATAACATATGCGCACCGTTTAATTAAAAGAAACTCCCAAATGAGGAAAAGTGGAGTTTTACCCTGGTTAGGATTAGACGCTAAAAGTCAAGTAACCGTTGCTTATGAAAATGGAAAAATCATTGGTATCACTGCAGTTGTATTGTCGATACAACACGCTTATGATATAAAGCTAGTAGATCTACAAGAAGCTGCTATGGAAGAAATTATCAAACCCGTATTACCTAAAAAATGGATTTCTAATAATACTAAATTTTTTATTAATCCCGGTGGTCGATTTGTTATTGGTGGACCTATTAGTGACTGTGGTTTAACTGGAAGAAAAATTATTGTAGATACTTATGGAGGTATGGCTAGACATGGAGGTGGGTCTTTTTCTGGAAAAGACCCATCGAAAGTAGATCGCTCGGCTGCTTATGGAGCAAGATATGTCGCTAAAAACATTGTGGCAGCTGGATTAGCAGATCGTTGCGAACTCCAAATATCTTATGCAATTGGCATACCACATCCAGTTTCTATTAACATTGAAACTTTTGGTACAGAAAAAACTTCACATGACATCTTAATGAGATTAATAAATAACTTTTTTGATTTTCGTCCTTACAATTTAGTTACTATGTTAGATTTATTAAAACCAATTTATAAAGAAACAGCTGTTTATGGGCATTTTGGTCGTGAACATTTTCCTTGGGAAAAAATTGATAAAGCAGAGCTTCTTCGTGAAGAAGCTGGTTTAAAGTTTAAATCTTCGTAATAATATTCAATATACTTATCGTTTTAATGAATACATAATGGTTTTACTAACATGTGATATACTACCAATCAATCAACAAACATAAAAAAATACTTATATACTGATGATAAAAATGAACTTTATACACATATTATTCTCTTTCTATATAAAATCAATTTTTAATTTTTTATGGTAATATAAGTATTATTGTTTAAGTATATGCAATCACTAAAAAATCAATGTTCATATAATTTATTATTTTTGTAAAATTAAAAATTATAATAAATCATTGCACACATAATAAATAAATTACAAACTAAATAACTAATTAATTTTTCAAAATTCATGTTAAAAATCACTAAAATAACTGTATCAAAGTACAATTTTCCGATGATGTAGACATATTAATATATACATTGATTTTAATTGATTAATAATATTTTTTGAAAAATAAAAAATAAAAAAAATACTGCTTTGAAAGATACACATTAACAAAACCTATAATTAATTATTAATTTTTAAGACTTAGAGTTTATTAGTTTAGTGAAAAAATTTTAAAATATTTTGATTATAAATGTTATTTTTAACAAAAAACATAGATAATTTTTTATAGTCGATAAAAAATTAATATTTACACTGAATCGCAGTATATACATAAAATAATCAATATAATAATTACAACAAAAGTATGGACTATTTAAAAAAAAATGATTAAATTATGATCTTTCAAAGTTATATTTTCCACAAATAGATTTTACAGTAATTTATGCTAACACATGAAATAACAAACTTACAAAATCATTTTCTAATAGCTATGCCCGCCTTGCAAGATCCATTATTTAAACAATCCGTGGTGTACATTTGCGAACACAACGATACAGGCGCTATGGGCATTGTCATCAACAAACCAGTTGAACGATGTACCGTAGAAACTATATTAAACAACCTGAAAGTTACCTCTCCTATACGAGATCCGTCTATTCGATTAGATAAGCCAGTATTTTCTGGGGGCCCTTTATTAGATGATCGAGGTTTTATTTTACATACTCCCAAAAAAGGTTTTGGATCTAGTGTGAATATTTCTTCAAAAGCTATGATCACTACATCTAAAGACATATTAGAAACTTTAGGAACCCCTAATCAACCACAAGATGTATTAGTAGCGCTGGGTTATTCTGGCTGGTCTCAAGGACAATTAGAACATGAATTAATGGAAAATACCTGGCTGACTGCTCCAGCCAATGAAACAATTTTATTTCATACCCCTGTTGTTGCTCGTTGGCGCGCAGCTGCAAAAATATTAGGCATTGATATTTGTAATATTGCCGATCATACAGGCCATGCATGATGTCAATTATCGATATAATCATAGGTTTTGATTTTGGTACTAAACACATAGGAGTAGCAATTGGTCAAAAATTAACTTATACCGTACGACCTCTCACTGTGTTACAATCTCAGTTTGGTGTACCTAATTGGGATCAAATCAAAGATATTTATAATACATGGACACCAAAAATATTAGTAGTAGGATTACCTCTGAAGATAGATGGAAGTGAACAACCGGTTACTGTTTTAGCAAAACAATTCGCTAAAAAACTAAGAAAAATACTTCCTGTTACAGTCAATATGCACGATGAACGTTTTAGCACAAGTGAGGCACGTTTAGATTATTTTAAGTATTACCATAATTCTTCATATATCCGACAAGATGTTAAAATAAATGCAATTGCAGCTGGAATAATTTTAAAAAGCTGGTTAAATCAATCTTAAATATAAAAAATAATCTTTATATATTAAGTGCCATTTAACATGATAATTGATATTGATCATATCATACGAATCATATTAACATGTTCAATAATATCAAAGATAAAATGGTAATATAAAATTTTTCATTAAAATATAAATAATATTTAATACTTGTATCTTCACATATACATTATTAAGATATAAATTTTAATAAAAATTAACAGTTTTAAAGTGTAAATTAATTTTTAGAAAATAAAGATAATAAATTCATATGATTCTATCGATAGTATATAATTTTAAAATTAAAAATAAAAAAATTTCATTAAATTTTAAAAATCAACTACACAAATCATATTTAAAAGGTATTTATTTATTCCCTGTTGTGTACATTATTATTAAACCAATATCAATATAAAAATAAAATTTAAATTAAAATTGCTACAACGAATAGAATCTAATGTTCTTAACAATAAAAAAATCAATAACTTTTACAAAGTTGTATATCTTTGTTAAAAAATATACATTAAACTATAAATACTGTGTTTTAGTAATTGTAAAAGAATAGACTATTAAATTTTTCTAAAAAAAGCGCATTAACTATATCGAAAGCTAATTAAAATATATATTATATAATCAGCTGTTAGTTTTTACATGAATTCATATTTTGTTATGTTAAAAAATCTACAATTGCTTTTTAAAATATATCGATAACGTATCTACTACTACATCTTAGATATAATCATTTTTAACTTAAAAAAATGTCTTTTAATGGAGTTTAAATAATTTAAAAAACAATATATTACGTTTTACATACCCTTAATTTTATATTCACAAAAATTACATGGATCAAAACTTTATTTTTTCAAAAAAAATATTGCTTTGGTATCGAACATTCAGAATACAAGATTTACCATGGCAACTAAATAAAACAATGTATAAAACTTGGTTGTCTGAGATCATGCTACAACAAACTCAAGTAAAAACTGTAATTCTGTATTATGAACGATTTATTAGAAGATTTCCCACTATTATACAATTAGCAAAAGCAGAATTAGACGAAATATTATTTTTATGGAGTGGACTAGGTTATTATACACGAGCTAGAAATCTGCATAAAACAGCTAAAATTATCGTTAATCATTATCAAGGCAATTTTCCAAGAGATTTTGATAAACTTGTTGCGTTACCTGGTATCGGAAAATCTACTGCAGGGGCTATATTGTCATTAACATTAGACCAACACTATCCTATTCTTGATAGTAATATAAAACGAATACTAATTAGATATTATACTCTTGATTATTATTTATCAGAAAACAAGTCTGAGACAAATAACACATTATGGTTATTAAGTAAACAATTATTACCTACCTTGGAAATCTCTGCTTTTAATCAAGCCATGATGGACCTTGGAAGGTTAATATGTACTAACACGTCTCCGATATGTAACCACTGCCCTCTTCAAGAAGATTGTCAAGCTTTTTTAACTCACCGTGTTCATCAATATCCCAAGAAAAAACCTCAAAAAAAATTAATTAAAAAAACTATCTGGTTATTAGTACTGTTATTACAACAGTACCAAACAAAAAAAATATGGCTTGAGAAACGATCATATCAGGGAATATGGGGGGGATTATTTTGTTTTCCTGAATTTCCCAGCCCTAATATGCTAAATATATGGCTATCAAAGCATAATCTTCATAATAATCCACATACATACTTACCCAGTTTAAAACATAAATTAAGCAATATTGACTTAGAAATTAAACCAATATTACTGAATTTATGCAAAAAATTAAATTATACAAAAAATGGGATTTGGTATAATTTGTCAAATCCTCCAATTATTGGATTACCTAAACCAATTTCTGTAATGCTACAGAAATTATAGTTGTAATATAAAAATGTTAAAAATTTAAACCTCTACCAAAATACTGATTCTAATGAGAGATTTCTAATAATGTCTAAAATAATTTATTGTGTCTTTTTAAAAAAAAAATCTGAAGGATTAGATGCTCCATGTTATCCAGGAGCACTAGGAAAATACATTTATGAACATATTTCTAAAACTGCATGGATGCAATGGCAAAATAAACAAACTATTTTAATAAATGAAAATAAACTGAACATGATGAATATTACAGATCGCATGATGCTGGAAAAAGAAATGAAAACTTTTCTATTTGGAGAAAATTTTTCAATAAAAAGTAAGTAATGAATGACTACAACGCTCCTATATTAATTACACATGGTTATTAACTAACTAAGGCACAACTACATACACAATAATTATAAATCAACAACCAATATTTTCACGTAAGCTTCTCCAAATGTTAAATTCACCACAATACGATTATTATAATCATGACTGTATTTATTCACAATTTATAATAATATCATGTGTCACAATCGTTAATGCTGATATTTATCAAAAGTAGTGCATTTTTAAGATTGAGCTAATTTATTTTTACTATATATTAACAGTGGTTTTGAGTGTCCAAAAATTACTGATTCGTCAATTATTACTTTATCTATATTATTTCTAGAAGGTAATTCATACATTGTATCTAATAATATATCTTCTAAAATAGCCCTAAGTCCACGAGCTCCAATTTTTCTTTTCATAGCATTTTTAGCGATAGCAATTAATGATGTTTCAGAGAATTCTAATTCTATTCCATCTATATGAAATAGTATTTGATATTGTTTCATTAAAGCATTCTTTGGTTCTTTTAATATTTTAATTAATTCTTCTTCTCCCAATTCATCAAGAACAGTAATTACTGGAAGTCGGCCAACAAATTCTGGAATCAAACCAAATTTAATTAAATCTTCTGGCTCAATTTGAGTTAATAATGAACATTCAGTATTTTTTTTCACGTCGTTGTCTTCTAAAACTCGAAATCCAATTGCACGTTTATTAACAGTACGCTGTTGAACAATTTTATTCAAACCAAAAAAAGCACCTCCACAAATAAAAAGAATATTAGTAGTATCCACTTGTATAAATTCTTGCTGTGGATGTTTACGACCTCCTTGTGGTGGTACTGCAGCTGTAGTGCCTTCAATCAACTTTAACAAAGCTTGTTGAACCCCTTCTCCAGAAACATCCCGAGTAATAGAAGGGTTTTCTGATTTTCTAGAAATTTTATCTATTTCATCTATATAAATAATGCCTCGTTGTGCTTGACTCACATCATAATTACACCGCTGTAATAATTTCTGTATAACATTTTCTACATCCTCTCCTACATATCCCGCTTCTGTTAGAGTGGTTGCATCTGATATAGCAAATGGTACATTAAGGAAACTAGCCAATGTTTCTGCTAATAACGTTTTACCACTTCCTGCGGGACCAATCAATAAAATATTGCTTTTGAATAATTTTATATTATTACCATTGTTATTTATGTACATCTCTGTATTACGTAAACGCTTGTAATGATTATATACTGCTACTGAAAGTATTTTTTTAGCACGTTCTTGTCCAATCACATAATCATCCAAATGACTCTTAATTTCATAGGGTGTAGGAAATTTAACCAATTTTTCGTTAACTATTTTATCCTTCAGCTCTTGATTAATTATATCCCTACATAAACCAACACATGTATCACAAATATGCGCTGATAATCCAGCAATTAATTTTAATACCTGCTTTTGGTCTTTTCCACAAAACGAACAATACAACGTATTTTTTGAATAATCTTGATGGTTATCGCTCACAATCTAATTCCTTCCCTTTTAGGCTCAAACCAATATAAAATGAGCTATAAACTGTCTAAGAAATGAATCACAAATTCAGATACTACATGGCCGTATAAACAAAGATTATAATTATAAAACACGAAACAATCAGAAATTTAAATTTATTCTCGTTGAGACAAAACATGATCCACCAATCCATACTTCATAGCTTCATTGGCAGATAGAAAACAATCTCGTTCTGTATCCTTACTAATTACATCGATAGACTGACCTGTATGTTTAGCCATCAGTTCATTTATATTATTTTTAATTTTTAGTATTTCTCTGGTATGAATGGCAATATCAGTGGCTTGTCCTTGAAAAGACCCTAATGGCTGATGAATCATAATTCGAGCATTTGGCAAACAAAATCGTTTCCCTTTAGCACCGGAGGCTAATAAAAACGCACTCATCGATGCAGCTTGTCCCATGCAAAATGTACTAATATCAGGTTTTACAAACTGCATGGTATCATATATAGACATTCCCGCTGTTATTAATCCTCCCGGAGAATTAATATATAAATGAATATCTTTTTCTGCATTTTCTGATTCCAAGAACATTATCTGAGCAACAATCACATTAGCTACGCTATCTTCAATTGTTCCTGTCATAAAAATAATTCTTTCTTTTAATAGTAAAGAAAATATATCATATATACGATCTCCGCGAATAGTTTGTTCTATTACTGTTGGAACTACTACCATACGACGACAATAAGACGATTTAAAATTATTCGAACATTGCATGGCATATACCCTATCCTCCTTTACTACGTTTCTGTTACATAGAAATAATATTAAAACATTGATATAATATAATTAATGAAAAACTTCAAACTAAATTTAATCATTATATTTTATGTTAAAATAATTATTAATAGTTATTATTTATAACGATTTACCATTAATTAAATATCTACAGTCATAATAAAGAATAAAGAAGCGTGTATATATTTATACACTATATTATATATTTTACTTATACTCATCATGCTGTGTATATAAATTTACCATCACATGTCATTCATAGAATAAAAAACATGCAACCTGATAACAACCGATTATTTTTGCATGATAAATCAACTAAAATGAAAAACTCCATCACTTTATATAACATGCTTTATAATATAATATTTTCAAATAATCAACTAATTTAATAATAATGTATTAATTTATTAATTATAGTCTCTTTTCAATAATTTTTACTTAATCCAAAATAAAATGAATTACTATTTCTGATAAAAGAGAACCATAAACATATCTTACCACTATCGTATTGTTTCTAAAGAAACGAACTATTTTTAAAAAACCAAATATATTTAATTTATTATTAATCACTTGTAGAATAGAAAGATAATCAGAATCTATTTTTTTTAATAACTTCACTGAATAGAGAACAATTTTTATACAAAATTTAAATTAAACTTCAAATTTAAATTTTTTTAAAATAAAATATGTAATGATTTTTATTTTAAATGTTTACCTAAATTACATGTTTTTTGACTTGTCACTGAATACTACTGAGTTCATTTTCTATTAACATAGAAAAACATAATGCCATTAACACGCAATATACTGCTTATTATGTGATCTTTTATTTTATTTTTAATGTTTTTATCTGAATTGTATTTGATATATTCACTAAATTTTAGTTAATACATTTGTATTTAATTATATTGTTATATAACTTGGAATTTTAAAGATACTGCTAATTTAGTTGTAAAAAATTTGGGCTTTCCACTTTTTTAAAATATTGAAAATAACACATATTTCCTTTAAATCTTCTACATGATAAACATGTAGAAGATTTATTTCCCTAGTAAAACAATCGCCTACATTACGATTAAACACCTTTTCTTCTAAATTTAATAAAAAAATAATTATTTATATACCTGTCTTCATAACAACATCCCCAAAGATCGTTATCAACTACAGTTTTATTATAAGATACCATGATAATATTAAAAGGAAAACTATCCCCAATACCAATTTTCTTATTACTAAGTTACCAATGTAACTTGCGTATTTTTATATATTTTTTAAAACCATATTAATATCATTTTTACACAATTTCCATCACTAACCATTTTCGATTTAGATACCACTCAATCCTTTCAACTCTATATCCAAGTATATTTTTACTGTGATTATTATATATAATTTTCACCATTATTATAAAAATATATAATATCGTACCTTTCCAATACAACATCCATAGATGTATATAATTCTAAATAAAGATGTGTCAGTGTATTATGATACACTGTATTATCAACACAACAAGATAAATCAACAGCAACACTACCTCCTCCATCCCCTGTAGTATTTTCAAGAATTATATACACATACATATAATTTATCCCTTTTAATATTATAGATTGAATGCAACAATAAAAAATAATAGATTATGTAGTATTACATAATACATATAATAAGTTGATATTGCATATCATGCATGTATGATATCTGATAAAAATTACCATACCTGAATGATATTCTTTTAAAAATTTATTAATTCATCGCGTTTTTAAAAACATCGTAAATATTGATATTATGATACTTTTATTAATCAAATAACTTTTAAACAATAAATTAGTTAATTTATTTTAAATGAATTAACAACAATATTAGAATCAATTATATCTTTTCAAAATAAATATTTTAAGCAAGTTATTGCAATAACTAAGCATTTAGTTTTCCTCTATATTTTAAAATAAAATTAATTATTATATGAATGTACTTTGATTATACTCGATACTTATTAAGGCATGACAATGGATAAAACATTTTCAGATATATATTAACCTATTTACATTAATGAAAGTTTACGGTAGGATGTTCAATGTGAAAATTTAAAATATATACGCTCATATTAAAATTTATTTGGATGAAATGTAAAGTATACAAATATAAAAAAATATGTATTTCATTATTACTGTATAGTTTAATAACAATGCTAAATGGATGCAGCGATTTAGTGTTATTACATCCTAAAGGACAAATTGGGATAGAAGAACGTTCACTGATATTAACCGCATTCGGTTTAATGCTTAGTATAATTATCCCAGTAATTATGATGACCATCTTTTTTACTATAAAATACAGAGCATCCAACTGTAAACATATACAATACGATCCTAATTGGGTGAATTCTAAAAAAATAGAATTTGTAGTATGGTCCGTACCCATTTTAATTATTATTTTCCTAGGAATATTAACTTGGCACTCTACCCACAAATTAGATCCTAAGAACCCCATTGTATCTGATGATGTGCAACCAATAATTATTAATGTTATATCATTAGATTGGAAATGGCTTTTTATTTATCCAAAACAAAATATAGCAACTATTAATGAACTTGTTTTTCCAATGTGTGTACCAATAAAATTTAACGTCACTTCTAACTCAGTAATGAATTCTTTTTTTATTCCTCAATTAGGAGGTCAAATTTATGCGATGGCTGGAATGCGTACAGAACTATATTTAATAGCTAACACAGCAGGCCAATATAAAGGTGTTTCGTCAAATTTTAGTGGACAGGGATTCTCTGGTATGAAATTTACTGTTCTTGCTACACAAACTAAAAAAGAATTTGAACAATGGATACAAAAGGTTCAAAAATCATCTTTTCATATTAACAATATGTCAATCTATGAAGAATTAGCTCAACCCACTGAATATCATCCGGTAATCTATTTTTCCCATGTACAACCTAACTTGTTCTATAATGTAATAAATAAATTTACACACCAAAAGAAAGAGAATTTTTAAGTACAATTTAATAGTTCTTCAGTATAAACGTGATATATTTTCAAGCGATATTATAAATATATAAGGATAATAAGATAATGTTTGGGAAATTAACAACACATTCTATTCCATATGAAGATCCAGTTATTATGTCAACAATCATCGTAGTTATTGCTATTGGAGCAATTCTTAGTGGCACCATCACATATTACAATAAATGGAAATATCTTTGGAACGAATGGTTTACTTCTGTAGATCATAAAAAAATTGGAATCATGTATATTATAGTCGCATGTATTATGTTTTTACGTGGATTTGCTGATGCAATTATGATGAGAACGCAGCAAGCTTTATCTTCTTCTGGATCATATGAATTTCTTTCAGCTCACCATTATAACCAAGTAATCACTGCTCATGGCGTTATCATGATTATATTCATGGCGACCCCGTTCGTAATAGGACTAATAAATTTAGTAGTTCCATTGCAAATTGGAGCACGAGATGTAGCTTTTCCTTTCTTAAACTCTTTAAGTTTTTGGTTGTTTATGGTAGGTGTAATCTTAATAAATCTTTCTTTAGGAATAGGAGAATTTGCACAAACAGGATGGGCAGGTTATCCGCCATTATCAAATAAAGAATACAGTCCTGGTGTTGGCGTTGATTATTGGATATGGAGTATACAAATTTCAGGAATAGGAACAACTTTAACTGGTATAAATTTTTTTACTACAATTTTATATATGCGAGCTCCAGGATTATCAATGATGAAAATGCCAGTTTTTACTTGGACCGCTCTATGTACAAATACATTAATCATCACAGCATTTCCAATCTTAACTGTTACTATTGCTCTATTAACCTTAGATCGTTATTTAGGAACCCATTTTTTTAGTAATGATTTGGGTGGAAATATGATGATGTATATTAATTTATTTTGGGCTTGGGGACATCCAGAAGTATATATTTTAATATTACCTGCTTTTGGTGTATTCTCAGAAGTTGTTTCTACTTTTTCACAGAAAAAACTATTTGGATATACATCTTTAATATGGGCCACCATCGCCATCACCGTATTATCTTTTTGCGTATGGTTGCATCATTTTTTTACTATGGGAGCAGGAGCTAACGTTAATTCATTTTTTGGTATCATGACCATGGTGATAGCCATTCCAACTGGAGTAAAAATTTTCAATTGGTTATTTACCATGTATCGAGGAAAAATTATTTTCACTTCCCCAATGTTATGGACTATTGGATTTATTATCACATTTTCCATAGGAGGGATGACCGGAGTATTATTATCTGTGCCTGGAGCTGATTTCGTATTACATAACAGTTTATTTTTAATTGCTCATTTCCATAATGTTATTATTGGAGGCGTATTATTTGGTTGTTTTGCTGGAGCCACTTATTGGTTCCCTAAAGCCTTTGGTTATATTTTAAATGAACAATGGGGCAAGAGAGCTTTTTGGTTTTGGATTATTGGATTTTATGTAGCATTTATGCCATTATATATTTTAGGATTCATGGGAATGACTCGTCGCTTAAGTCAACATATTGACCCAATATTTTCATCGATGTTAATAACAGCATCAATAGGTACTATATTAATAGGATTAGGTATTGTATGTCAGTGTATCCAAATAGTAGTCAGTATTATACATAGGGATAAACACAAAGATTTAAACGGAAATCCATGGAATGGATCTACTTTAGAGTGGGCTGTTTTTTCTCCTCCACCATTTTATAATTTTGCAATTATCCCTGTCATAAATGATGATCGTGATGTTTTTTGGTATGTACAAAACAATAGAAATATCTACTCTTGTCCCGATCACTTTACACCTATACATATGCCAAAAAATACTTATTCTGGAATTTTAATATCTTTTTTCAGTTTAATATTTGGATTTAGTATAATTTGGTATATATGGTGGCTCGTTGTTTTCAGTATATTTGGAATAATTACAACTTGGATCATTCACACATTTAACAATGACACAGAATATTACGTATCAGTAGAAAAAATTAAAGAAATTGAATATGTCAACAATATATAAACACAATAATCCAAATACAAAAATAATATTTGGTTTTTGGTTATACATAATGAGTGATTGCATTTTATTTGCAAGTTTATTTGCAGTATACTCAGTATTGCATAATAATACAGCAGATTTTTCTTCTGGTAAAGACATCTTTGAGTTACCTTTTGTGTTTTTAGAAACTTGTTGTTTATTATTAAGCAGCCTCACCTATGGTAAGGTTATGATATATGCAAAAAAATCATATACAAAACAAGTAAATATTTGGATGGGGATAACTTTTTTATTAGGTCTATGTTTTATCAATATAGAAATGCATGAATTTTATCATTTAATTAAATCAGGAAATAATCCATGCCAAAGCGCTTTTCTTTCTTCTTTTTTCACTTTAGTAGGCACTCATGGTTTACATGTAATAGCGGGGCTTATTTGGATTGTAGTAATGATAATTCATATTCTGTATCAAGGATTAACACACGTTAACTACATACGATTGCAATGCTTGAGCTTATTTTGGCATTTTCTTGACATTATATGGATATGTGTATTTACTGAAGTATATCTATTAGGAGTACTATGATTCATGAAGAATAACTATTATATACACAAGTCATATTTAATTGGATTTATATTATCTGTAATATTAACGATTATTCCGTTTTTTATGCTAATAGATAGCACAATAAATAAAAATTTATTAAAATATATTATAATATTCTGCTCAATAACTCAAGTTTTTGTTCATTTGATTTTCTTTTTACATTTGGAAAATACACCACATCAAACATGGAATTTAATATCTTTAATATTTACAGTATTTATTGTTTTTATTCTTGTATTAGGCAGTATATGGATTATGACACATTTACATCATAATTTGATGATTTAAATAAAAAACAATTTATTACCATGATAAAATATTTTTACCTAATAAAACCAGGAATTGTTATAGGCAATTTAATGTCAGTTATAGGAGGATTTTTAATAGCATCTCGAGATGATATATATTATCCTTCACTTATCAACATGGCCATAGGGATATCATTAGTTATGGCTGCTAGCTGTGTGTTAAATAATATTATCGATCGAGATATTGACACAGTCATGGAAAGAACTAAAAACAGAGTGTTGGTAAAACACAGTAAATCCTTTCTCACGCAAAGTATATTATATGCAATAACTTTAAGTTTATTTGGATTTTTATTTTTAAGTTTCACTAAAAATTATTTAATAATATATTTGACAATAATAGGTTTCATTACATACATCGGTATATATAGTGCATGGATGAAACGTAGATCTATCTATAGTATAATAATTGGAAGTATATCAGGAGCAATGCCACCAGTAATTGGATACTGTACTGTTACACACAGATTTGATGTAGGAGCTTTTATATTATTAATAATTTTTGTTCTGTGGCAAATCCCACATTCTTATTCCATCGCTATCTTACGATCACAAGATTACAAAGCAGCTCTGATTCCAACTTTTCCTATCAAAAAAGGAATAAAGGTAACTAAGAATCACATGATTCTTTATATTATTGGGTTTATCATTGCAACTACATTATTTACTACCATGGGATATGCTAGCTATGTATTTTTAATAATAATTAGCACTATGAACTTATGGTGGTTATGCATGGGATTCTACGGTTGTGTAAAAACTAATAATGATAGTATATGGGCAAAAAAAATGTTTTTATTATCTATTATAATTGTAGTATTGTTAAATTTACTTTTATCTTTAGATTATACTTTATCTGCAAGTATAAATGCTTATCATTATAAATACACCACATCTTAAATATTGTCAAATTTTCAATTAATAATAACATGATGCTTTAATATCTATAAGTTTCTGTTGTAAATATTCATACGTATCGATATATTTAGAAACTTTATACTCAACACATATCAAAATATTTATGCATAATAACACTAAAATGACCAAACAAGAACTGTATAATATATTAGGACTAAACATGATATTCGCACTCCGTATGTCAGGAATATTTATGATTCTACCTGTTTTAACTGTTCATGCTACTTCCTTGCAGGGAGCAAATGGATATCTAATAGGAACAGCCATTGGAATATACGGTTTAATGCAAATAATATTTCAACTACCTTTTGGATTGATGTCTGATAAAATTGGTTATAAACCTGTTATTATAGTAGGTTTATTATTGTTTGCTCTTGGTAGCGAAATAGCAGCAACTAGCAACAATATTTGGGGACTGATTATTGGTCGAGCACTACAAGGATCAGGAGCTATTAGCAGTTCGCTGATAGCATTATTATTAGCATCAGTACAAACACAACATCATATAAAAGCTATGGCGTCAGTTGGAATAAGTTTTGGTATAACTTTTGCTATTTCTATGGTTTTTGGGCCGATTATTACTGATATGTTTGGATTACACGGATTATTTCATAGTATCACTATACTAGCTGTATTAGCTATGATTTTAACTCATATAGTAATAATGCCTATTTCTCTCCATGCTATAAAAAATCATGAAAACTTGTTTATTATGTTTAATAACATTAAAAGAATATTAATTCATTCACGATTAAAAAAATTATATATCAGTATTTTTTTTATACATGCTATTCTAATGCTAAACTTTATTGCTTTACCTAAAGCAATAATAAATTTAGGCTATCCTCTTAGTATACATTGGAAAATCTATAGTATAATTATGATGATATCTGCTATCGCAGTATTAGCCTGTATTGTCTATTTTAAGGCTAAAGATCATATAGAAAAAATATTAATTTCTTGTATAAATATTTTATTTATATCTGAATTAATTATGTTAATTAATACGTATTCTGTAAAGTCGTTTTTATTTGGGATGCAATTATTTTTCATAGCGTTTAGTTTAATAGAAACAATATTACCTACTATTATCAACAAAGAGTCACCAAATACATACAAAGGCGCTACTATTAGTATTTATTCTATTGCTCAATTTTTAGGTGTAGGATGCGGGGGATTTGTAGGTGGTGTTCTATTAGAAATACAAGGTGTATGGTTAGTATTATTTTTTGCATTAATCGTATCTTTGTTGTGTATTGTAACAATCAATACACAACACTAACTATTTTAATAGAGTAACAGATAAGAATAATTATAACATTATATCTGATTCCAATATATTTAAGACAAAATTATTATAGATAGGCAAAATTATTAAAATTCTTATTGTAATATCCATTACAACAAACAATATTCTCTAATTCCAATTAAACATCAACACCATTAAATAAAAATTTTCATAGCACTTTCATATGCAAAGTGTTATCGACCAAATTATAACGATGGCCTATAAATCTTTACATTATGAAATCCTTGTTTAAATAAATGCATTGCATGCAATCTGCTCATTATACCATGATTACAATATAATAAATATACTTTATTTGGATCTAATGTAGAAAACTTATCAATTAATTGATAAAAAGGTATCTTTTGTACTTTTGTACCAATCAAATAAAGAGGACTTCTTTCTTGTTCAATTTCTGTGCGTATATCTAATACTATATCATTACAATTCAATATTTTTTTAGTTTCTACCTCAAATAAAGGTTGATTTATTATTTGATCAGGAATGGTTTGTACGTCTATTATATAATGTTGAGAAACTGCACGATCTAATATAGTAAAATCAAAATTTTTTTCTTCAAACTCAATATGTTGTTTTGTTGTTTTTATAGTTGACTTCTTTGATATTAATCCGCAATATTCTGGAATATCTTTTGATAACATTTCTGTACCTATTTTCCGAGCCAAATCAATAATTTTTTCTTTGTCATAAGAAATTAAAGGACGAAATATCATATGATCAGATACACTATCAATAAGTATTAAATTATTTAAAGTTTGACTAGATACTTGTCCTAACACCTCTCCTGTTATTAAAGCAGGAATTTTAAAACGATATGCTATCAATGATGCAGAACGTATCATCATGCGTTTTAATACTACTCCTATTTGATTATCTTTTATTTTAGAAATAATTTCTTTAACCACTTCCGAAAAATCAATAGAAATAAATTTTATTTTATGAGAACTACTGAATTTATGCCATAGAAAATATATTACCTTACATACCTCAATGGCATGCATATCTCCACCTAAATTAAAAAAACAATAGTGCACTTTACATCCTCGTTTGATTAACATATAACTCGCAACAGCTGAGTCAAACCCTCCTGAAATTAATGATAAGCATTCTTGTTGTGTACCTATCGGTAATCCTCCCAAACCTTCATAACGCTTGATAATTATAAAAAAATGATTATCTTTAATTTCTAAATACACAATTTTTTCAGGTTTTGTTAAATCAACCTTAACATTATTCATATTTTGACACAATTTATTTCCTAAATAACGTTCAGCTTCCTGAGAAGTAAAATCATGATTACCACGGCGTTTAACCCGTACGCAAAAGCTTTTTTCTAATAATTTAATATCGTGGCTTAAACTAAGCATAATTTTTTCATAAATATCTTGTAAAGAATTAAAACAACTCTCTCTAACTAAGAGAAAATGATGAATACCAGGAATATTCATTAAAATAATATATATTTTTTGATTATTATTATTAGATTTTATTTCAAGATAATCCCATTTACGTATGATTAACACCGATTCATTATTTTTTTTAAAAACAGATGCTATATTTGAAATAAGAACCTTTATAAAAAAAACCCGTACAGCACGGCTTTTTATAGTAATTTCTGGTGAAAATTTAACAATTATTTTCATATAAATATTTTAAATATATAAAAAACATTTTCAAATAAACACGATATATATATATCGTATATTAAATTAAATAATTTTAAAAAAACAAACATTACTATCATATGGATAATTACTATCTTACAAATGATTATATAAAAATTACATGTATCATTACTTATTTTATTATAAAATACACATAAAAACACAAAAAATTAAAAAATAATTGTAATAACATATAGATATTTTCATTATGTAATATTATTATATATAAGTATCATTAAAATACATATATTTAATGATATTGTTTTTATTATTATGTATTAAAATACTATGCTTATGTTGAATTTTGCTAATAAGTTACGTAACAGTCATCAACAAGTAGACGAAGCTATTAAACGATATCTGCTTATGTTTATTAAACAAGACGTATCTCTTCTTATGAAAGCAATACGTTATAGTATCTTGCTAGGAGGAAAGCGATTACGTCCTTTTCTAGTGTATCAAACAGGAAAACTATTTGGTATTAGATCGTCAAATCTTAATGCTCCAGCAGCAGCCGTTGAATGTATCCACGCTTACTCTTTAATTCATGATGATTTACCTATTATGGATAATGATAAACTACGTCGAGGACATCCCACATGTCATATTAAATTTGGTGAAGCTATTGCTGTCTTAGCAGGAGATGCTCTACATACATTGGCGTTTACTATTCTTGCGACAGCACATATGCCAACCATTTCAGATCAAAATCGTTTAAAAATGATTGCTACGTTAGCCTCTGCTAGCGGAGCTAACGGAATGTGTTTGGGCCAATCCTTAGATTTGATTAGAAAAAATAATAAAAACATATCAGCCACACAATTAGAAACTACATACCAATATAAAACAGGTTCATTAATTCGAGCCGCAGTTCGTATTGGAGCTTTAGCGGCAGGAAATAAACGCTACAATATATTAACATTGCTAGACCATTATGCCACAACTATAGGTTTAGCTTTTCAAATACAAGATGATATTATAGATATTTCACGATCATATGATAATAAAAAAGAAAAAAGTATACAATCACAACATAATGATGATAATAATAATGATATAAATACCTATCCGAAAGTATTGGGATTAAAAACAGCTCGAGTTAAAGTTCAAAATTTATATTGTGAATCATTGGCACATTTAAAGTATATTGCAAAATTAGGCTACAATGTTAATACTTTATCTGAATTTTCACGCTATATCATTAAACATAGAAATTAATATTATATGCATGATTATTAAAATAAAATTTGATATGAACCGCAATTTACATGAATACCCCATATTAGATACAATCAATACTCCCAAGGAATTAAGACAATTACCTGAAGATAATTTAACAAAATTATGTAATGAATTACGTCAATTTCTTTTAACTAGTGTTAGTAAATCTAGCGGACATTTTGCATCTGGATTAGGAACTGTAGAACTTACCGTTGCCTTACATTATGTATATAATACTCCATTTGATTATTTAATTTGGGATGTTGGACATCAAGCGTATCCACATAAAATTCTTACGGGAAGGCGTGAACGCATTTTTAGTATTAGAAAACGAAATGGATTACATCCATTTCCTTGTCGTGATGAAAGCGAGTATGATGTGTTATCAGTAGGACATTCTTCTACCTCCATTAGCGCAGGATTAGGATTAGCAATAGCCTCAGAACGAGAAATGTTAGGACGTCGTACAGTATGCGTTATAGGAGACGGAGCTATAACGGCTGGTATGGCTTTCGAAGCAATGAATCATGCTGGATCTGTAGAATCTGATTTATTAATTATTTTAAACGATAATGAAATGTCTATTTCAGAAAATGTAGGAGCATTAAATAGTCATCGTGCTAATATTTTAGCAAAAAAAACATATTCTGCTGTAAAATCAAGTGACAATAAAATATTATCTGATCTTTTTTCAAGCAACAAATTAATTAAACGTATCGATAAAAACATCAACAATCTTAGTTCATCAAATTCATTGTTTTCACAACTTGGTTTCAATTATATTGGACCTATTAATGGACATGACATATTAAAATTAATACATGCTTTAAGAAATATACGTAATATGAAAGGACCCCAACTTTTACATGTTTTTACAAAAAAAGGTTTTGGATATAAACCAGCAGAAAAAGATCCCATTAAATGGCATGCAGTACCAAAATTTGATCCTACAAGTGGATCATTACCTATAGAAAATACTAAAAATATAACTTATTCTACAATTTTTGGCGATTGGTTATGTCAAGTCGCAGCTCACGATAATAAAATTATAGGAATTACCCCCGCGATGCGAGAAGGCTCTGGAATGAGTATATTTTCTCAGAAATATCCAAAACAATATTTTGATGTTGCAATTGCTGAACAGCATGCTGTAACATTCGCCGCTGGATTGGCTATAGCAGGTTACAAGCCTGTTGTCTCTATTTATTCAACGTTTTTACAACGTGCATATGATCAAGTAATTCATGATGTAGCAATTCAAAATTTACCTGTACTGTTTGCTGTTGATCGAGGAGGTATTGTTGGAGCAGATGGACAAACTCACCAAGGAGCTTTTGATTTATCGTATTTACGTTGTATTCCAAATATAATAATAATGACTCCAAGCGACGCATGCGAATGTAAACTAATGTTGTACACAGGATATTGCTATCAATATGGACCTAGTGTTGTAAGATATCCTAAAGGATATGCCGTACCCGGTAATTTAAATACAACAAAACTATTACACACTTTACCTTTAAGTAAAGGTGTAATACTCCGACAAGGAAGTTACATCGCTATTCTTAATTTTGGAACTTTATTACAATCAGCTTATAATGTTGCATATAAATTAAATGCAACATTAGTAGATATGAGATTTGTTAAACCATTAGATGAAACATTAATAAAAAAACTTGCTAAAAATCATCAAGCTTTGATTACATTAGAAGAAAATACAATAATGGGTGGTGCAGGCAGTGGAGTAAATGAATTTATTATGCAGAATAAGTTATCAACTTCAGTTCTAAACATTGGTTTACCTGATTTTTTTATTTCTCAAGGCTCGCAGTCAGAAATACTCTCTGAACTTGGATTAGATAGTATAGGTATTTACAGAAAAATTACACAATGGATACGTTAAATTATTTCATAACAGGTATAATATGATTTTTTTAATTCTAAAAATTTTAATAAACTAACTGAAATAATTCAGCAATATATTCCTAAAAATTTTAATCATATAAATTACTTAATAATAAAATAATATAAATAGATACAATACTTGCCAGTATATCATCAATGATAATTCCAAATCCATTTCTTATTCTACGATCACACCAGGATATTGGCCAAGGTTTTATAATATCCAATATTCTAAATAAAAAAAAAGCAACGATTATCAACAACCAACTATGTATAGGTACTATAATTAACGTGATCCACATACCAACAAATTCGTCCCAAACAATTGATTTATGATCATGAATTCCAATAATTTTATTAGTTTTATCACAAAAATATATACCTACTCCTATTCCAATCATTAGAAATAAACAATAAAAATCATATGAAAATAAATACATCAATACCCACCATATTGGTATTGCCAATAATGAAGCTACAGTTCCTACAGGTAACCAAGAAATAGTACCTAACCCAAAACCAGTAGCAAAAAAATAGCATATATTAGATAATTTCAAATTATTAAGCATATTTAAGATATACCAATGCATATTTATCAAATTTTTTGATAAATAAAATTAAACCATTATATTCTTATTAAATTTAAAGTTTTTCCATAAATGACAAATTATTTAATAACAATATAATTATTTTTCATTAATACAAATTTGAGCTGCTATTTTATCTAGCACTCCGTTAATGAACTTATGGCTTTTTTCAGCGCCAAAAATTTTAACGAGCTCAATTGCTTCATTAATAGCAACCTTATATGGTATATCATTACATTTAGTAAGTTCAAATAATGCAATACGTAAAACCAAATGTTCAATATAACCTAGTTTATCTAAATTTCGGGAGAGATGTGGTATCATTAACTTATCCAGCTCTTCAGAGCAACTTATTACTCCAATATATAATTCATGAAAATAAGAAACATCAGAATCTTGCATATTTTGTTCTATTATAATATAGTGCGCTATCTCTTTAGCGTTATTTTTAGATAATTTCCAAGAATACAGTGCTTGCAATGCACATTCGCGCGCACGCCTTCGAGTAATTGCTTTCACATAATTCCTTTTATAAACTTATATATGTAGTAAAACTATTTTTTAATCATTTGTAATATGTTAATCATTTCTAAAACAGCCAAAGCCGCTTCTGATCCTTTATTATGAGATTTAATGCCTGAACGTTCTATAGCTTGATCAATATTTTCTGTAGTCAGCACTCCAAATCCAATAGGAAGTGTATTTTCTATGGATACATTAGATAATCCAGTGCTGCATTCTTTTGCTATAAATTCAAAATGCATAGTAAACCCACGAATTACTGTACCTAAAGCGACTATTCCATCATATCTACGGCTCACAGCTAATGCTTTTGCGATTAATGGTAATTCATAAGCGCCCGGAACCCAAATGATAGTTATATTTTCATCTTTTACATGACCAATTCGCTTTAAAGTATCTAAAGCTCCTTCAAGTAAATTATTATTAACAAAACGATTAAACCGCACCACAGCGATAGCAATTTTAGCTCGATTTGCCGTAATATCACCTTCAATAATATTCATAATAATCCTGATGTTTCTATTTACTATACAGTTATATTTATTCATATTTGTAAACACATATACTATAACATAATATTACAACGACCAATGCACAAAATATATATCATATGCTCTGTGGAATTAACGTTAAACGGATATCTGGCCCAACATTTTTAATATTAAGTAACTTAAAAGACTTAATATCATTAAGACACTTAATATTTGGTAACAAGCATAACGGACGCGCATCAGATCCTAAAAATTTTATAGCTTGGTATAAAATAAGTTCATCTACTAATCCAATATCTAACAATATCCCTGAAAATGTAGCTCCTGCTTCTACCCAAATATTATTAATTTCACGATATGCAAGATACTGCATTAATTCCATTAGATTTATTCGACGATGACCATGATAATTAATTGAAGATAATAATAATTGTTCCACTGATGGAGGCCAATTTCGGTGATCTTTTTTCAAACGTACGAGCAAAATTTTTCCCTTGTATCGTGTAATACGATGTGTTGGAAGTACTCTGTTTGTACTGTCAATAATAACTCGCAATGGTTGCCTGACTTGATTATTCATGTATATACGTTTCATTTCGTCCGAAAAACATGTCCAACGTACATTTAATTTTGGATCATCTGCTAAAACAGTACTAGCAGTAGACAGAATAACATCACTTTCTGCTCGAAAATGTTGTACATCTTGACGCGCCTGAGTAGATGTAATCCATTTACTTTCTCCAGAAGACATAGCTGTCCTACCATCTAAAGATGCGGCTAATTTCAATGTAATCCATGGCAGTCCAGTACGTACACGTTTAATAAACCCTCGATTTATCGATTCAGCTTCAGATAACATCAAACTATGTTGTACTTCAATACCTGCTTTTTTTAACAAATGCAAACCACGTCCTCTTGCATAAAAATGAGGATCCAGCATAGCTACAACAACACGTTTAATGCCCGCATTAATTAATGCAGTAGTACAAGGAGGAGTGCGTCCATAATGACTACATGGTTCTAAAGTAACATAAGCAGTGGCGCCTCGTGATAAATTTCCAGCAACACGCAAAGCATGTATTTCAGCATGTGCTTCTCCAGCGCGTACGTGATATCCTTCTCCTACAATTTTATTATTACGAACAATGACACATCCTACGTTAGGATTAGGCATTGTAGTAAAGCGCCCTTTCCATGCTAATTGCAATGCCCGTGTTAAAAATGTCTTATCATACGGTAGGATGTCATTCGCCATAGTATCATGAGATCTTGCAACTAAATATATTTATGTATGAATTTGTTTTTATTAATAAAAACAATAATTTAAATCTGATACTACGAAGGTGCTATTGTTTTAATCTTTTAATTATGTTATCATATCGTAAATATTCGATACACACTAAAATACTATCATATACATGATACTTATATAATACGTAAACATCACAGTTAATATATTATTAAATAATGATAATAATAATATTAGATCTCATTTTTTATGTATTGTTATAATAATATTTTCAATGATTGCATCTATATTTTGCATTGCCATTATACATATAAATTTTACATAAAAATTTAACTATAAATGTATTAAAAATGCATATTCAAAACACTTATCTAAACAATAGATCCCATCAGAAACTATAATAAATTATTAAAATACTGTTACATACCATACATCATTGATGTGCATAAACTTAATAAATAAAATACCAGCAATAAAATATTTTATTTAATTTTATTTATCTTTATAAAATGACCCCGTCTGGTACCTAGTTTCAAAGCTAAAGCCGAAGCTATATATATTGAAGATACTGTACCAATAACAGAGCCAAGCAATAAAGTTATTGCAAATCCATGTAACATACTTCCCCCGAAAACTAGTAATATCAGTAACACCATAATAGTTGTAACTGAAGTGATTATGGTTCTACTGAACACTTGACTCAGTGATATATTAAATACATCTATAGATTTTACTACGGATATACGACAGAAATTTTCTCTAATTCTATCAAAAATAACTATTTTATCATTAATAGAGTAACCAATGGCTGACATCAAAGCAGCAACAATAGTTGCATCTATTTTTACAGAAAACAAAGATAATATACCTAAAATAACTATCATATCATGAGTTAAAGATATAACTACCCCAGTGGCTAATCTCCATTCGAAACGGAACGTTATATATATTAAAATACATATTAACGCGACTAATAACGCTATTATTCCTGTATTTATTAATTGATTACCCACACTCGGTCCAATCCAATTTACTTGTTTAACAAAAAAATTTTGGACAATACCGTGTCGTAAAATACATATAATATCATTCATAATATTATGATTAAGCTTGTTGTCATGTGAACCTAACGGTAATCGAATCATTACATTTTGAGAGGCACCATAACCCTGTACTATGGGGTTATTAAATCCCGATTGAACTAAAATATTTTGAATATTAATAATATCAACATTTTCTTCTAAAACAATTTCAACTAAAATACCTCCGGTAAAATCCAATCCCCAATTAAAACCACGCGTTATCATAGCACAACATGAAATAAAACATAAAAATATCGATAAAAAAAATACTACGCGCTTCCATGAAAGAAAATCATAAATTTTAATAATAAATACCACTCATTTTAAAAATTTAATAAAATATATTAATAATATATAAGTGTAAGAACTTAAAAAATTAAATGGATATCTTATTAACATGTCTTTTCCCATAAACCAAATTAACGACAGCACGAGTGCCGACAATAGATGTAAACATTGATGTCCCCACTCCAATAATAGTAGTAATAGCAAAACCTCTAATTGGCCCTGTACCAATTAAGTATAATATAATAGAAGTAATAATAGTTGTAATATTTGCATCTAAAATACTGGTAAGTGCTTTACGATATCCTGTATATATTGCATATTGCACTGGTTTACCTTGTTTTATCTCTTCTTTAATTCTTTCATTAATTAATACGTTTGCATCGACAGCCACAGATAAAGTTAATATTATTCCCGCAATACTTGGCATAGTCAACACTACTCCTGGAATAACAGACATTGTACTTATCATAAGTATTAAATTGGAAATAAGAGCAATACTAGCTATCAATCCAAAATAACGATACCATAACACCATAAAACATATTGAAGTCAATATCCCTAAAGCACATGCAGTAAATCCTTGTACAATATTTTGTTTACCCAGAGTAGGACCAACAATCCGTTCTTCTTCAATATGAATAGGTGCTACTAAAGTTCCCATACGTAATAACAATGAAAGACGTCGCGCTTCATTTAAATTGCTAATACCAACAATACGAAAATTATTACCTAACTGAGATTGAATAGTAGCAATATTAATAATATTTTCTTCTTTAATTAAAATAGTACGACCTTTAACATCTTTTTCTCCGCTATCTTTATATTCTACGAATAAAGTAGCTATTGCTTTTCCAATATTATCTTTAGTAAAATTAGACATCATGATGCTACCCATTCTATCTAACGTAACATTTACTTGAGGTCGATTATATTCGTCTACGCTAACATTAGAATTAATAATATTATCTCCAGATAAAACTATCCGTTTATATAATGGTACTAGATCACCATTTTTACTTAATTTAATTTCGGAATCTTCTGGAATTAAGTTATTATTTATTTCAAATTCACTTATTGCTGCATTAACCAAACGAAACTCTAGATTTGCAGTTGTACCGAGTATTTCTTTAACTTTTTCAATATCTTGAATACCAGGTAATTCCACAATAATACGATCAGTTCCATGACGCTGTACTAATGGTTCAACAATACCTAACTGATGTATACGACTACGTAAAATAGCAGAGTTTTGATGTATTGCATATTCACAAATTGCGTGTTTTTTTATTTCAGAAAAAAACAAATGTAATGTATCTATTCCTATTCCCTGCAATTCTAGATCATGATCTATTGGAGATAACAACAGAATCGCATTATTTCTATACTTATCATTTTGGAAATTAATTTCAATGCCATGATTTTTAATTTTGTGTATTTTTAAATAAGGAATATTTTTTTCAAACAAAATAGTTTTTAAAGTATCAATGTATTTTTCTTGAAATTTATCTAATACAATTTCCGTGTTTACGTGTATTACAAAATATATTCCACCACATAAATCTAACCCTAATTTTATAGGTTTAGCTTTTATTACAGATAACCAATGCGGTACATCCGGAGTAGTTCCAAGGGATATCTGATATTTTTTTGAAAAAATAATTGATAATTTTTCATAAGCCTGAAGTTGATCCTGTCCACAAAAAAATTGTATTAGAATTTTATCTGCTTGTAATGACATACATTTGTTAATTATTTTTTCATTAGCTAGTATTTTTTCAACTTGATACAATAAAACATCACCAATTTCTTGATGCATCGCTTCTGGAGTGCATTGAGTAATATATATTGTAGGTTTATATCCATATAAACTTGGTAACATATAAATTATACTAGTAATGAATACTAATATAATTGCAAAATATTTCCATAAAGGATAATTATTTAACAAAGATTTTATCTCAAACTACGTTAAAATTATAAATTATAATGCTTTCATAGTACCCTTAGGTAAAATAGCAGTAACACAATCACGCTTTACCAATATTTCGTTACCATTAGCATTGTTTTTTTCATTAAGAATAATGAAGATATACCCTGTTTCTGTGACTTTAACCACACGACCAACTAATCCTCCATTAGTTAATATCTCATCTCCTTTGGAGATAGAGTTTAATAATTCTTTATGAATTTTATTACGTTTTTGTTGCGGTCTAAAAATCATAAAATAAAAAATTCCAGCAAATACCGCCAACATAATTACTAAAGAATACGGATTGCCTTGCGAATTAGAATTAACACTTGCCCAAGCAGCATTAACCAACACGTTCATTTATATTTCCTATTTTTATAGAATAGTTTTATTATTAGTTTAATGTAAAAACTAAATTTATATCGACATTAAATACGATTAATACGTCTATAAAAGATATCAATAAATTTTTTTAATGATTTTATCTTTATAGCTTGACGTAGTTCCTTCATTAAACGCTGATAATATCTTAAATTATGAATAGTATTTAAACGTACACCAAGAATTTCTCTACAACGATCTAAATGATGTAAATAAGAACGACTATAACTCTGACAAGTATAACAATCACAGTTCTTATCCACTGGAGCAATATCTTTTTTATATCGCGCATTACGAATTCTAATTATTCCATCAGAAACAAACAAATATCCATTACGAGCATTACGGGTTGGTATAACACAATCAAACATATCAATACCTTGCCGTACTGCCTCCAATAAATCCTCTGGTTTTCCAGCACCCATTAAATAACGTGGTTTATTTTCAGGAATTATTTGACATATATGAGATAAAACATGATACATTTCTTTTTTTGGCTCACCTACTGATAAACCCCCTATTGCATATCCATCAAAACCTATATTTATTAATTCTTTTGCTGATATATCTCTTAAATTTTTATACATACCTCCCTGAATGATGGCAAATAACATATTTGAATTATGTAATGCATCAAAATGTAAACGACTACGTTCCGCCCAATTTAACGACATGTTTACCGAGTTTTTGACATAATTCCAATTATTAGGATAAGATACACACTCATCAAAGATCATAACTATATCAGATTGTAAATCATGTTGAATTTCTATTGATTTTTCTGGAGTTAAAAATACACGATGACCATCGATAGGACTTTTAAAATATACTCCTTCTTTTGTAACCGTACACATTTCCTTTAAACTGAATACCTGAAATCCTCCAGAATCTGTAATTATAGGACCCGTCCAACTCATAAATTTATGTAAACTGCCATGTAATTGCACAACATTTAAGCCAGGCCGTAACCACAAATGAAAAGTATTACTTAAAATAATCTGTGTTCCGCTTGCTTTAATTTCTTCTGAAGTTAATGTTTTTACAGACCCATAGGTCCCTACTGGCATAAAGGTGGGTGTATCTATTACACCTCGACTACAAACAAGTCTACCAAGACGAGCACAACCGTCTGTTTGCAACAATTGAAATGACAAATTTTTATCCTCTAATTAAATAAATGTTTACTGATCAAATATAACCGTAATCAAAAAAATAATTATAAACTTATAGTTATAACAATCTTTATTCATACATGTTATGAACAATAAAATATAATATCTTCACAACTACAAATTTATATCTATATTATATAGTTCATGATCCTTAATAAAGGTATGATAATATTTGAATTCTTTGTATTATTATAAAAATTAATTTTAATAAAAAAATCAATGATCATATCCTTCAAATATATAAATAATCTCTAAAAATAAAAAATATTTATACATCCAAATAAAATTAATCAATAGTTATATTATATTGATATACATTAATGCTGTATTTAATTATTTTATAGTAATTATCCACATTAATTTATGTAATATCTATTTTTTAAATTTTAATACAATTTATATTATATTATTACAAATACTTATACACGTTTAGTGCGTATAACATAGTTTTTGTTTAATAATTAGTATTGATTAAGAACCATCTACTCAATATATAGCATTAAGAAACTATCGCTACGTATACATCACATATACCTAGAAAATGTTATATCATTAAAAATATCATTCAATTGTAAGAATATTTATTGATATTTAGACATGAACTATCACGCTATTTTCCGTATTATTTGTAACCTATTTTTTATTTCAGCATTGAAATATAACAGAACGACCATTTAACTAATTTTATTCAATATTATTGATATATTATTGATTACCACCGCCAAAATAAATTTTTATACAATCCTTATAAGTACCATTTATATGTATTCACTATATTAGATAGAACATTAATTTTGTTGACTCAAATATTATATATATATGGAAATGAATTATCATTGTACAGCATATATAACTATATAAAACTCAATGTGCAAACATATATCCGTATAATCCAAGCAACATTACTTTAATATTATTAAATATCATAAATATCCTGACCTTCAATTTTTTATAAAATCCCACAAATAACTTGATTATCATACAATTCAACTATCTTAAAATTACAAAACTTGCAATTGGAACAAACTTCTTCAATTTATATATCGAATGATACAGAATATTTAAGAAATCTAAATAAAAAAATCTACAAAATTTTATAAAAAATCATAATTTTTGACTATTAATTTAAAACTATTATAACAGTCTCCATATAAAGCAACTATTATGATTCTGTCATGTTTCATTATAAAAAAATGTGAAATTCTTTTTGATAAATAGTATCACTTTATATACAAATATTTAATATAAATTAAACATAATAATAATTAACTATCACTACTATTTTGATAAGTAAAAAAATGAATTTTTCTGATTTTTACTATATCAACATAATATTATATATAAAATAAATAATAAGTAGACAAACTTCTTAACATACCAAAATAATTAAATTTTTATTAATTATGCTATTTACCAGATACAAATATTTATTTAAAAATTTTCCACAGTATTGTTTGCACAAAAATAATTTAAGCAGTAAAATAAAATATTGATCATGAAAATAAACTATATATATATTGAATTTATTAATATATTAGATATATTACAACAAGGATTAAGGAGCCAATATGGTATTAGTCAGTCGTGCTGCTCCAGATTTTACTTCTTCTGCAGTATTAGGAAACGGTGAAATTATAAATAATTTTAATTTATTAGATTATATTAACAAAAAAACAACAATAGTATTTTTTTGGCCTATGGATTTTACTTTTGTTTGTCCATCAGAATTAATTGCTTGTGATAAACGTTATGTTGAATTTCAAAAAAGAAACGTGGAGGTTATTGGAGTTTCTATAGATTCAGTTTTCGTACATAGTGCTTGGAGACAAATTCCTGTGAATAAAGGTGGAATTGGGTTATTAAAATATATTATGGTTTCTGATATAAAACACGAAATTATTAAAAAATATGGCATTGAACACCCAGATACAGGAGTAGCCTTACGTGCTTCCTTTTTAATAGATAAACTAGGAGTTATACGACATCAGGTAATTAATGATTTACCTTTTGGAAGGAATTTTGATGAAATGATTCGTATGGTAGATGCACTGCAATTTCATGAGGTTCATGGACTTTTATGTCCTGCTCAATGGAATAAAAATAAAGAGGGACTAGAAGCATCTCAGAAAGGAGTGATCAATTATCTCTCTAATAATTTGTCTCAATTATAAAATAAAATGAAAAACATCATAATAAAATAAAATTGACTCTTTTATAAAAACGCATACATAATCTGTAATCACATATAATCCATTATTTAAAAAAATATCACACGATAATATATATATGCCGATATAGCTTAGATGGACAGAGCAGCGCATTCGTAATGCGAAGAATATAGGTTCGAATCCTATTATCGGCATATAGGACTATAATAGTTTATTTTTATTATACAATACACAAACATTCATATATAATACATACTAAAAAATTAGTTTTCCCTTCTCTTAAGAAAGGGACCCCATTTCCTTTTCTATGATAAGAATAATTAAATGAATTATTTTAATATGAACTTCTTGAATATGATCAAGATAACTTAAGTATGGCACACAAATTTCTATATCTATGTGATCAGATAATTTATTTTCTTTTTTATCTCCAGTCAAAAAAATTATTTTCATTTCTCGTTTATACGCTGCTTCTATAGCGCATAGAATATTAGCTGACTTACCGGAAGTAGAGATCGCAAATAATACATCTTTTTTGTTACCAACAGACTCAATATAGCGAGAAAAAACATATTCGTAACCAAAATCATTACTAACACACGATAAGTATGACGGATCAGAAATAGCTATCGCTGCATACCCTACACGATTATTTCTGTAACGTCCGGTTAATTCTTCTGCAAAATGCATAGCATTGCAGTGCGAACCACCATTTCCACAGGATAAGACCTTTCCTCCCATTTTAAAAGTATTAGCAATAAGTTTCGCGGACAATGCTACCAAATTAATATTGTTTTTTCCAGAAAAAAACATCTGCATCGTTTTTATAGTTTTATTAAATTCATTATAAATTAAATCATGATACATGACTACTCCTACGAACTAACAAACATATACATAAAAAAAGTAATATACATTTTATTATAATAACATCCCTTTTGGTTTCCACAAAAAAACACTAAATATATAAAATTCTTAAATAATTGTTTAAATAAATATATCTATTTACATCCTAAATTATCTAATATGTAATATATTACATAATTGAAAATATTTGATGGTCATTGTATTGTATTTATACAACAGAAGTAAACTTTATTATTCGTTATATCATTCATTGCTACGCCATATACAACGTTTATTTACCTGTTGCAAACGATCTAAATATTCCTCATGAGCTAATTTTTCCTGTTCATTCGCATGAATTATTTTTAATGATGTTGCACGAGTACACTTCATATTACCTAATCGCGTTAGATCATTAATTTTATTATCTGACATATTTGTATTCATCATTTCCATAAATTCTATTTTTGTTTGTCCTCCACTCATAGATAAAAATACATTGGCTAATAACCGTGCATCAATCAATGCACTATGCAAATCTCTTCTTTTATCAGTATTAATAAAATAACGCTCGCATAATGCATCTAAATTGTTACGTTGTCCTGGAAATTTTTTTCGAGCTAATTTTAAACTATCAATTATGACGCAATAAGATTCCATTTTTTTTAAGTTTACATTGCACATCCGTAATTCTTGATTAAGAAAACCCAAATCAAACGGAGCATTGTGAATAATTAATTCACTACCATGAATAAATTTTAAAAATTCATTTACTATTTCTGAAAAAGTAGGTTTATTTTTTAAAAATTGATCGCTAATTCCGTGTACCTGGAAAGCCTCAATATCAACTATCCTATTTGGTCGCATATATACATGAAATATCTCGTCAGTTAAATGACGATTCATTATTTCTACCGCACCGATTTCAATAATTCTATGTCCTTCATAATGAATTCCAAATTTGTTCATGCCGGTAGTTTCAGTATCTAAAGCAATTTGTCGTACAATATTAGTGCTCATAGCCTCTCATTTGTGTCACACTAGTTACCTTCCAAAACATTATAATATACTTTATAATATGTATAAAAGAATAGAAATTTTCACCGATGGATCATGTCTTGGTAACCCAGGCCCAGGTGGTTGCGCCGCAATATTACGCTATAAACAACATAAAAAAGAATTCAGTATTGGATATCGCTTAACGACCAATAATCGTATGGAATTAATGGCAGCTATCATCGCATTAGAATCACTCAAAAACCCATGTCAAATTACTTTAAATACTGATAGTCAATATTTATTAAATGGAATTACTCAATGGATTCATATATGGAAAAAACATCATTGGAAAACTGCTGAAGAAAAATTAGTAAAAAATATTGATTTATGGCGCCGTCTAGATACAGCAATACAAATTCATAACATTATTCATTGGAACTGGCTAAAAAGCCATACTGGACACCCAGATAATGAACGATGCGATCAATTAGCTCGCCTAGCTGCTAAAAATCCTTTAAACAAAGATTTTTATTAATTATTAATTAATATTACTATCACTGCTATATGAAATATAGCAGTGATATATTTTCATATCAACACAGATAATTTCATATAAAAGTGATTGATTTATCAAAATTTCCATTAAAAATTCCACACGTACCATTTTTGGTATATGATATTATGATACTATTAAAAATAATTATTTAAAATTTTCATTTGAACCTACATTTACATTCAAAAATAATTAATCCAAGTTCTAAAAATAATAATTTTTGACAATAAATTGGCTATGAATATCATTAGAATTCCAGCGCTAACCACTAATTACATTTGGCTTCTATATAATTACAGAAATGAATGTATAATTATTGACCCTGGAGAAACAATACAAATACTAAATATTTTAAATAAATTTAAGTTTAAATTACGAGCAATTTTATTAACTCACAACCATTCCGATCATGTCAATGGCGTAGACACACTAATACAATATTTTCCAAAAACCACTGTTTATGGGCCCATGGAAACTAAAAATAGCGGTGCTAAAATTTTAGTGTCAGAAGGAGATTACTTTACATTATTACAAAAAAAATTCACGGTTCTTAATTTATCCGGACACACATTAGGACACATCGGTTTTTACAGTGAACCCTGGCTGTTTTGTGGAGATACTGTTTTCTCTGCAGGTTGTGGTAAAATCTATGACGGAACTATTCGGCATATGTATGAATCTTTTATAAAAATTAAGAATCTTCCTCATAACACTTTAATTTTCAGTGGACACGAATACACCTTATCTAATTTAAAATTTGCTACCTTTGTCCTACCTCAAGATCAATTTATTACCAATTATTATAAAAAAATTATTAAATTACGTGAAAACAACCAACCTACCGTTCCAACAACAATAAAATTGGAACTAACAATCAACCCTTTCTTTCGCTGTAATCACTTAGATATAAAAAAATCACTAAATTTATCTCCGGACATTAAAGAAGAGTGGCAAATTTTTTATGAATTACGCAAAAAAAAAGATTCGTTTTAATTTTTAAAATAAACAATTTACCAGACTAAATAGTTCAAACTTCTACAAAACAATGCAAAGTCACCACTTAAAAGTAAGCATGCGGTTCTATTTTTGCTCTCAAAAACACATTATTTATAAATATTCAAAAATTTATTCTCTATGTGTACTCAACAATACACTGAATAATAAAAAAATTAAACTTATCCATCTTATTACTTAAATTATTTTCAAAATATTTATAATTAGATTAATTACAAACTCACAATACTTGGCAGCCCCCTACTCTCGCATGAGGACACCCCACACTACCATTGGTACCACGACATTTCACTTCTGAGTTCGAGATGGGATCAGGTGGTACTATCGCGCTAACGCCGCCAAGTATAATCATCAACAATCAGACAAAAAATTTTTTGAACAATCACTTAAAGTTATATACTAAATAAATTTTTTATAAAATAAATATAATTCAAACATCATTATTGCATTATACAATATACACTTTAAATGTATATCACAAACTTCTATTATCATGCAACAATCCATGTTGATTTTCCTAAAAATTAACATATGTTTTATATCTAAAACGTAGATCTTAAATGGTTTAGTACAGGATCAATAGAAGGAAATAAATTATGCCATAATAGAAATGCATGAGCCGCTTGCCCTACTAACATCCCTAATCCATCTGCACAATAATTTGATCCATTTTTTTTACACCAAGATATAAATGATGTATCTTGCTTCTGGTAAAACAAATCATAACATTTGGTTACAGGAGTAATAAGAAATGATGGTATTTTGAGAATAGCGCTATACATACTACTAGTTGTTGCATTAATAATCAAACTATATTTACTAGTGTCATAATATAACTCACACAAAGGCATACATGATACATTTTTATATCCTATTTCCTGATAATAAGATGTCAAAACTTGAGCTTTAGAGAAGGTTCTATTCACTATGTTTATATGACATTTTTCTATAGTAGTTAATAATACAGGAACAATGCCCTTTGAAGCACCTCCAGCACCAATTAACAAAATATTTATTACCGTAGATTTATTTGTATCAGAAATATTATCATTATCTATCCAATTCAATCGTTTTAAATCACTAATAAATCCTATACCATCGGTATTATCTCCCAGTAAAACACCATTTTTTAATTTTTTTATCGTGTTAACGGAACGGGATTTTTCAGCTCGTTCAGTTAACTGATTACATAAAAAATATGCATTCTCTTTGAAAGGAGAAGTAATATTTGCTCCTAATCCACCTAATTTGAAAAAATCATATAATAAATAATGAAAATTATCTTGTGATACCAATTTCAAATCATACCCTTTTGAGATTCCAATTTCATTTGCAAATAATGCATAAATTTCCGCTGATTTACTATGTTTAATCGGATTTCCAAAAACAGCAAAAAAACTCATCTCTTTATCCCCTTAATAACAGAAATTATCCACGAATTAATTTACCAGTCATAACATCCCTAATCTCTGAAGGTTTAGATCTCCCAAGTACATCTTCATGCATAATAGATATATCATTTCCAAATTGTTTATATACTTCAGCAATGGTACGTGCAGGAGATCGTCCAGATAAATTTGCACTGGTAGACACCAAAGGCTTTCCAAAAGCCAAACAAAGACGTTGAATTGGCTCAAAATGACTAATTCGTACTGCTAAAGAAGAAAATTGACCTGTTAACCAATACGGACTATTAGTTTTAGCTGGAAATACCCATGTTACCGGTCCAGGCCAAGTAGAAAAAACTTGCGATTGTTGTTTTTTATCTAAACAGCTATCATCAATATATTTAAGTAATTGTGTATAATTAGCAGCAATTAAAATTAAACCCTTTTTCCACGATCTATTTTTTATTTTTAACAAAGCATATACTGCATGTTTACTATCAGGATCACACCCTAAACCAAATACTGATTCTGTTGGATAAACGATCACCTTACCCTGATATAATTGTAGAAGTAAATCTTTTATATTTAATGAAGGAAATATCTGTATCATAAAGTATTATCTAATTAATTGTCCGATATAACAGCATATAACATTTTTATCTAAACCGATATGTAAAGCATAAAAAAAATCTTTTAAAATTATTAATTAAATGACTTTTCAATATATATATATATGTATGTATAAAGTACACAATATTTTAAGTTTTAGTGTCAATTATTTTAATCATAAAGTACGATTGAATATCTTTTATTAAATGCTCTTGTAGTATGCTATACTAGCAATATTTATATATTTAGAATATAAACACGAATATTCATGTACTTATTTCATTAAGTAATAAATCACAAAACATTAGGAATGCTTAAAACATCATTTAATCTGTTTATAATAAAATTATACTAAACATTATCGGTATGCATCAAAAAACATTCATGCTAAATCTTAATAATATCCATACACTGTTAAATAATGTATAATTTTTTTTAAATAAATTTAATAATTTTTTATTTTATGTCTATATTAGAAATATTATATTATCCTGATAAACGTCTTAGAAAAATTGCAGATCCTGTTATTGTAGTATCTAATGATATTAAGCAGATTATAAGTAATATGTTTGATACTATGTACTTTAACAAAGGCATTGGCTTAGCTGCAACACAAGTCAATATTCATCAACAAATTATTGTTGTCGATCTTGGTGAACACAGAAAACAACGTTTAGTTTTTATTAACCCTACTATTATAAAAAAAGCAGGCACCACTAGTATCACTGAAAGTTGTTTATCTATTCCTCAAATACATGAAATTATTCCGCGTTCAGAAAAAATAACAATTCAATCATTAGATCAAAACGGTAATAAATTTGAGATGGAAGCAAATAATTTATTAGCAATTTGCATTCAACATGAAGTAGATCATCTGTTTGGTAAACTTTTTATCGATTATTTACCTCCATTAAAAATTAAAAAAATTCATAAAAAAATAAAAAAATCACTCAAATTGTTTAAAAAACATCAATGTCCTCTATGATAGATATATATTATGAAAAACTTAAAATCATTACGTATTGCTTTTTTTGGAACCTCAGATTTTGCAGCATGGCATTTATATGTGCTGATTCATCTATCCACGCACGATATAGTAGCAATTTTCACCCAAGAAACACAATCATCTAAATATAAAAATTCTTTATCCTTACATGAAATAGCTAAAAAATATAGTATATCATTGTTTCAATCCAGTATTTTATCCATTTCTGATATTGTTCGTATTATTGAAAAATTTGATGTAGATCTAATAGTAGTCGTATCTTACGGATTCATTTTACCGAAAGAAATATTAGATATACCACGACTAGGTTGCATTAATGTACATGGTTCATTACTACCTCGTTGGCGCGGTCCAGCACCAATTCAACGTGCCTTAGAATATGGTGATTTCATTACAGGAATCACCATCATCCAAATGGATGTAGGTATAGATACTGGAGATATTTTACACATGCTGCCTTGTAGAATTTTTCCAAAAGATACTACTTATACTCTTTCTAAAAGATTAGCAAATATTGGGTCTACTATGTTGTTAGAAGTACTAGATCAGTTTATATTAAATACATATACACTGATCCCTCAAGTTTCAACTTATAGTACATATGCATATAAATTAAATAAAAAAGAAGCACGTATCAATTGGAAATTACCAGCAATTCAACTAGAACGATGTATCCGCGCTTTTAATCCATGGCCAATTAGTTATTTTCAAATAAAACATTATCGTATTAGAGTATGGGAAGCCGAAGTAAGTAGTCAAAAAGCAACCAACTATTCATCATCACCAGTATTACCCGGTACTATATTAACAATTAATACACGTGGTATTTATGTTAGCACTGGTTCTGGAATATTAATACTTACTATGCTACAAATTTCAGGAAAAAAAAGAACGCTTACACGTGATTTCCTCAACGCACATAAAACATGGTTCATACCTAATTCCATATTAGAATAACCCGATCTAACACATTCATAATTATTTATCCATTTAAATTTCATTATTTATCTTAACCTTACTGTTGCTGCTTGTATGTTTTATTTTATTTTAGATCGTTCCACCAATTCTATATATGCCATTGGAGCGTTGTCCCCTTTACGTAATCCACATTTTAGTACACGAGTATACCCTCCAGGACGATTAAAAAAATGTGGACTAATTTGTGTAAATAATTTTGTAACAACATTATTATTCCTGATTTTAGAAAAAACTAAACGACGATTTGCAACAGTATCTACTTTACCATATGTGATCAACGGTTCAATTATACAACGCAATGCTTTAGCTTTAGATAAAGTAGTTTTTATAATTTGATGAGTTATTAAAGAAATAACCATATTTCTAAACATAGATTTACGATGAGCACTAGTTCGATTTAATTTAGAACCACTCTTGCGATGACGCATAATAAATTTACCTTTATTTTTTCATACTAAATTAATTGTAAAACATTAATTATCTAAAATATTTTTCGGGGGCCAATTTTCTAACCGTGTCCCTAAAAATAATCCACGAGATGCCAATACATCTTTTATCTCTGTCAAAGATTTTTTTCCCAAATTGGGAGTTTTTAATAACTCTACTTCTGTTCGTTGTACTAAATCCCCAATATAATGAATAGACTCCGCTTTAAGACAATTAGCGGAACGTACAGTAAGCTCTAAATCATCCACAAGACGTAATAAAATTGGATCAAATTCTGGCTTTTCTTCTTTATGTTCTGGTTGATGTATATCCCTTAAATCTACAAAAGCTTCTAATTGTTCAGATAAAATTGTTGCTGCACGCCTAATCGCTTCCTCCGGTTCTATGGTACCATCAGTTTCCATATCAATAATTAATTTGTCTAAATCGGTACGTTGTTCAACACGAGCAGCTTCCACATTATAAGAAATTCTTTCTACCGGACTATAACATGCATCCAATAATAATCGACCAATTGGCAAGGTATCTGATTCAGGATTAAACCTCGCAGAAGCTGGAACATAACCTCGGCCACGTTGTACCTTAATACGCATACTAATAGATGCATTTTTATCGGTTATATGGCATATCACATGATCTGGCGTAATAATTTTTACACTATTACTATCATACAAAATATCATTTGCAATTACAGGTCCAATACCAGATTTTTGCAAAGTTAAAATGACATAATCTTTTCCTTCAATCCTGATAGCTAATTTCTTTAGATTCAGCAAAACTTCTAAAATATCTTCTTGTATACCTTCTTTTGTACTATATTCATGTAATACTCCATCAATTTCAACCTCTGTTATAGCGTATCCAGGCATTGAAGAAAGTAATATACGACGTAAGGCATTTCCTAAAGTATGACCAAACCCTCGTTCCAAAGGCTCTAGAGTAACCTTAGTATGGGTTTCAGTAATCTGCTCAATACCCACTAAACGTGGCTTTAAAAATTCTATTACAGAATTCTGCATCATTGCCTCTCTTTTTATTATTTTACAACTTTCACTCACTTTGAATATAACTCAACAATCAAGTGTTCATCAATATTTGCAGACAATTCACTACGTTCTGGATAACGTTTAAATAAACCTTGTAGTTTCACAGGATCAACCGAAATCCATGCTATATCTTCTCTTTGTTGTTCAGCAAGTTCTAAGGCAGCACGAATCCTAGATTGCTGATATGATGCTTTATGTATCTTAATAACAGCGTTGGGACAAACCTGATATGAAGCTATGTTAACAACGCGGTTATCGACCATAATGGACTTATGACTCACTAATTGACGAGCTTCGGCACGTGTCGCTCCAAATCCCATACGATATACAATATTATCTAATCTACTTTCTAATAATTTCAACAAATTTTCACCAGTATTACCTTTAATACGTGAAGCCTTTTTATAATAATTAGAAAATTGACGTTCTAAAATACCATATATACGTCTAACTTTTTGTTTTTCTCGTAGCTGTATTCCATAATCTGAAAACCGGGATTTACGGATACTATGTTGACCCGGAAGTTGTTCAAGTTTACATTTAGAATCAATTGAACGAATTCCAGATTTTAAAAAAAGATCCGTACCTTCACGACGACTTAATTTAAGTTTAGGTCCTAAATATTTTGCCATACATTTTGTTTCCTTCAAAATAACCAATTAATATTCTTTAGACACGTCGTTTTTTAGCAGGACGACAACCATTATGAGGAATTGGAGTAACATCAGTAATACTAACAATATGAAATCCTGCTGTATTTAACGCTCGTACTGCAGATTCACGCCCCGGGCCTGGTCCTTTAACCATAACTTCTAAATTTTTTACTCCATATTCTTGAACTATTTCAGCGCAACGTTCAGCTGCTACCTGCGCGGCGAATGGTGTAGATTTACGAGACCCACGAAATCCAGAACCACCAGCTGTAGTCCATCCTAAAGTATTACCTTGTTTATCACTAATAGTAATAATAGTGTTGTTAAAAGATGCATGTATATGTGCTACACCATCTAAAATTTGTTTTTTAAGCCGCCTGCGTGCTCGAAGATTAGGTGATTTAATCATTTTATATTTGTAATTTCTTTTTTATTAATACTGTTATTTATTTATTTATTAATTTACGAGGACCTTTACGAGTTCTTGCATTTGTTCTAGTTCTTTGCCCTCGTACTGGCAAACTACGGCGATGACGTAATCCTCGATACGTACCAAGATCTATCAAACGTTTAATATTTAAAGTCACTTCACGACGTAAATCCCCTTCTACAATATATTTATCAACTGCATCACGTAATTTATCTATGTGTATGTCAGATAATTTAGAAAGCTGTATATGTTCATTTATCCCTATATTTAAACAAATTGAGCGAGCACGAGATTTCCCTATACCATAAATGGACATTAAAGCAATCACGGCATGTTTTCGATCAGAAATATTGACACCTGCAATACGTATCACTATTTTTATACTCCTAAAAATTAATAATTCTATACATTAAATAATTATCCTTGCCGTTGTTTGTGTTTTGGATCTATACGACAAACTACACGAACAACATTGTGTCTCTTCACAATTTCACAATAACGACATAATTTTTTTACTGATGCACGTACTTTCATAACTTTCCCTCTATATAAAATATAATCATCTTTAAACCAGTAATTAAAATATTTCAGATTTGCTTTTTTAGTACAGATTCATATTGACTAGACATCATTAAAGTTTGTACTTGAACCATAAAGTCCATAATCACCACAACTACAATAAGTAAAGATGTCCCCCCAAAATAAAAAGGAACTTTCATAGCTATTCTCATAAACTCTGGCACTAAACAAATAAATGTCACGTATATTGCACCAATAAAAGTCAAACGCAACATAATTTTGTTAATATATTTTGCAGTATGCTCTCCCGGCCTAATTCCAGGAACAAACGCTCCGGATTTTTTTAAATTTTCAGCTGTTTCTCTCGAATTAAAAACTAAAGATGTATAAAAAAAACAAAAAAATACAATAGCTGCTGCATAAAGTAATATATATAATGGTTGACCTGGTTGTAAATATAAAGCAATCGTAGTCAACCATTTCCAGCTGGTACTACTACCAAACCAAGAAACAACAGTACCTGGAAACAAAATTATACTAGAAGCAAAAATAGCTGGAATAACACCAGCCATATTTACTTTAAGTGGTAAATGTGTACTTTGAGCGGCATAAACACGACGACCTTTCTGACGTTGAGCATAATGCACTAAAATACGACGTTGAGCTCGCTCCATAAATACAACAAAAAAAGTAATACTAAATACCAAACAAATTACTAGAATCAATATAAAAAAATGTAATTCATCTTGTCTAACTTGTTCTATCGTATGTCCTATAGCGAACGGTAATCCAGCAACTATTCCTGAAAAAATAATCATTGAAATACCGTTTCCTATGCCTCTATTAGTGATTTGATCACCTAACCACATTAAAAAAACCGTACCACAAACAAGGCTAATAATTGCTATACAATAAAAAGAAAATCCTGGATTAATTACTAACCCCGACACATTAGGCAAACTAGTAACAATACCTACTGATTGTAAAATTCCCAATATTAAAGTCCCATAACGAATATACTGATTAATAATTCTTCTGCCACTTTCTCCTTCTTTTTTAATTTCTATTAAAGCAGGATGTACCGAGGTTAATAATTGTACAATAATCGAAGCTGAAATATATGGCATAATTCCTAAACTAAAAATAGAAGCACGACTTAAAGACCCCCCAGAAAACATGTTAAACATTTCAATAATAGTGCCTTGCTGCTGTTCAATAATTTTAGCCAAAACAATTAAATCTACCCCTGGGATTGGAATAAATGATCCTATACGAAAAATAATTAAAGCACCAATTACAAATACAATTCTACGTTTCAACTCGCTTAATCCTCCTTTTATGCTTTGAAAAGTAGATGCAGGACGTCTTTTATTAATAACTTTTATCATTTTGATATAATCACTCCTTTATTTGACCACCTACAGACTGAATTGCAGTACGCGCGCCTTTACTTACACGTAAGAAACTATCTATTATGACGGGAGATTGAATCTCTCCAGACATTATAATTTTAACAAACTTAATTTTATTATTAATAATATTATATGTTTTCAACACATTTATATCTATTATTTTATCTGAAATACACGATAAATCAGACAATCTAACCTCTTGAGTAACCATTGCTCTACGAGACACAAATCCAAATTTCGGCAACCTACGATATAAAGGAGTCTGTCCACCCTCAAATCCAAGACGCACTTTACCTCCAGAACGAGATTTTTGCCCTTTATGCCCACGACCCCCTGTTTTACCTAACCCAGATCCTATACCTCGACCTACTCGTTTTTTTAAACATTTAGATCCTTTGGACGGATAAATAGTATTAAGTTGCATAATTCACTACTCCACTTTGACTATGTAACTGGCCAAACCAGTCCTGACACAAATAACAGGTGATCAATTCTTGCTCTAATACTTCTAATATGAAACGCATATCCTAACTCAATCCATATAAAGTTTTCTTATTTTTTCTGGTAACACTCAAAAAAATTCCACCCTAAATAAATTTAATAATTTTTAACATAACTATAATGACCTAAAATTTCTCTAACAGATTTACCCCTTTTTTCTGCAATCATTTCGGGAGATTTCATAGTTCGTAACGCATTCATAGTTGCACGAACTATATTAATAGGATTTGTAGATCCATAAGCCTTTGCTAATACATTATGTATTCCAACAACTTCTAAAATAGCACGCATCGTAGTTCCAGCAATAATTCCAGTTCCTTCAGAAGCAGGTTGCATATAAATATGAGAACCCGTATATGCTCCCTTGACTGCATGCTGTAAAGTACCTTTATATAAGGAAATAATTATCATGCTGCGACGAGCTTTTTCCATTGACTTTTGAATTGCCGAAGGAACTTCACGAGCTTTACCATAACCAAATCCCACACGACCATTGGTATCTCCAACCACAGTTAATGCTGTAAAACTAAATACCCGACCGCCCTTAACCGTTTTGGACACTCGGTTGACTGTAATTAATTTTTCTTGCAACTCACCAGGCTGTTTATCGATATATCTCATATTATTACCTTACTACTTTTTTAAAAAATTAACCCAGTTTGCCTAGCACAATCAGCCAAGGTTTGCACTCTACCATGATATTTAAATCCAGAACGATCGAAAGATACATTTACAATACCCTTTTTTATTGCGCGTTCTGCAATAATTTTTCCTACTATAGCTGCAGCTTTTTTATTACTAGTAGCTTTTAACTGACTAGAAATAAATTTCTCCATCGTAGATGCTGTGACTAAAACATCAGAATTATCTTTTGAAATTATTTGCGCATAAATATGCTGACCAGTCCTATGTACTACCAATCTAATAGCACCTAATTTGTATAAATTTTTTCTTGTTTTCAAGGCTCTCCTAATACGAGCATCTTTTTTATTCATATTACATGTTCTCTATATTATTAATAACAATTATTTCTTCTTAGTGTTTTTAATATGCACTATTTCATCAATATAACGAATACCCTTGCCTTTAAAAGGTTCAGGAGGACGAAGCGCCCTTAAGTCTGCTGCAACTTGACCAATAAGTTGTTTATTCATTCCCTTTAAAACAATTTCAGTCTGACTTGGACAAGTTACTGTAATGTCCATAGGTAATATGTAATTAACAGAATGAGATAAACCTATAATTAGATTGATTACATTCTCTTGAATAAATACACGATAACCTATTCCTATTAATTGTAGTTTCTTAGTGAAACCTGTTGTAACACCAGTAATCATACCATTAATCAATGCACGTGTTGTTCCTATTAAAGCTTTATTTTTAACATCAAAATTATTAATACATATCAATAATGTTGATGTATCATAAAATTGTACATCAATCGATTCGTGCAATTTATAAGTTAGTGTACCAAGTGCACCCCTCACAGAAATACGATAGTCTTTTACTTTTATAGTTATTATGCTAGGAATAGAAATCATTGTTTTATATATATATGATTCAGCAATATTTTTAGTATTAAGACACATAGCATATAATCTCCCCACCAACATTAAGTTGCCGAGCTTTATTATCTGTGATTACACCTTTAGAAGTAGAAACTATAACAACACCCATACCAGACATAACCTGAGGTAATTCTTTCCTCTTTTTATAAATACGTAAACCAGGTCGACTAACACGCTTTATAATATCTATCACCGGCTTTCTTTTTTTATAATATTTCAAAAATACTTCTAAAGTAGGTTTAACACCATCTTTAATATTATATTTTTGTATAAATCCTTCTTCTACTAATACATTAACAATAGCTACTTTCATTGTAGAAGACGGAGTAAAAATTTTTTCTTTTTTAGAAATTTGCCCGTTACGTATAGTAGTTAACATTTCTGCAATTGAATCTTGCATACTCATTATAATCATCTCCAACAACACAATATTTATTGCAATTACCAACTAGCTTTTCTTAAACCAGGGATTTCACCACGCATAGCAGCTTCACGTACCTTCATGCGGCTCAAACCAAATTTTCTTAAAAAAGCATGAGGTCGTCCAGTATGACGACAACGATTACGTTGTCTGGATGGACTAGAATCACGGGGTAAAGTTTGTAACTTTAAAACAGCATTCCAACGTTCCTCGTTAGGAATATGTGAATTAATAATAATTTTTTTAAGAGAAACACGCTGCATATAATATTTATTGACTAATTTTAAACGCTTTTTTTCACGGGCCTTTACAGATTCCTTAGTCATAATTGAAGCTCCTCTATTTGAAGTAAAGCAAATTATTTTCTAAACGGGAAACGAACAGCAGTTAACAAAGCATGTGCTTCATTATCAGAAATAGCACTAGTGGTGATAGTAATATCCATGCCTCGCATATCATCAACGGTATCATAATCAATTTCTGGAAAGATAATTTGCTCTCGAATTCCAATACTATAATTGCCATGACCATCAAAAGACCGCATGGATAACCCACGGAAATCACGAATACGGGGCATAGCAATAAAAACAAATCTTTCAATAAATTCCCACATGCGCATACCTCGCAAAGTGACTTTACACCCGATCGGCTGACCTTGACGAATTTTAAAACTAGAAATAGACTTACGCGCTTTAGTGACAATTGGTTTTTGTCCTGAAATTACCATTAAATCTTCTATTGATTTTTCTAATAATTTTTTGTTAATAACAGATTTACCTACCCCCATATTAATAGTAATTTTTTTAATTTTGGGAACTTGCATAATAGATCGATACTGAAATTTCTGCATTAAATCCTGTATTACATTATTTTTATAGTAATCATATAAATTAGTCATATACTATTTCCGATCATTTTACTATATCCCCAGTAGACTTAAAAATACGAATCTTTTTACCATTTTTTATTTTAAATCCTACACGATCCGCTTTATTTAAAGCAGTATTAAATATTGCAATATTAGATAAATCAACAGATGCTTCTTTTTCAATAATGCCTCCTGGTTGATTTTTATTTGGGATGGGTTTTTGATGTTTTTTTACCAGATTTACTCCGGCTATTATAGCTTTTCCTTGATCGGGAAAAACACGTTTTACTTTTCCTTTTTTTCCTTTATCTTTTCCACTTAACACAATAACCTCATCATTACGTTTAATTTTAGCTGCTGCCATATATAATAATCTCCATTAAAGTACTTCAGGAGCTAAAGAAATAATCTTCATAAATTTTTCATTGCGTAATTCACGAGTTACCGGACCAAAAATACGAGTACCCACAGGTTGTATATTGATGTCATTCAACAATACACAAGCATTGCTATCAAACCTAATAATAGATCCATCTGAACGACGTACACCTTTTTTTGTACGTACTACAACAGCTTTTAACACATCACCTTTTTTTACTTTAGCCCGTGGTACTGCTTCTTTAATTGCAACTTTAATAACGTCTCCAATATTTGCATAACGACGACCAGATCCCCCTAACACCTTAATACACATTGCATATCGTGCGCCAGAATTATCAGCAACACTTAAAATAGTACGTTCCTGAATCACATAACACCCCATAATAACAATTAATTTAAATTTATAAAATAAATATATATATAATCACATATTATTAATGTGCAGATTATTATCAAATAATCATTAATTACATACGATTTTTTTATTATATATTTACAAATAATCCGATTTTTTGATAATAGAAATTAGTATCCAAGATTTGGTTTTAGAAATAGGACGACATTCTTTTACTGCCACGAAATCTCCAACATTAGCCTCTTCATTAGGATTGTGTACATGCAGTTTAGTGGTACATTTGATAAATTTTTTATATGTTGCATGTTTAATTAATCTTTCTATGGCAACAACAACAGATTTGTTCATTTTTTTACTAATTACACGACCTATTTTGATACGTTGCCTATCTTCCATGGAATACTCTCTATTTATATATTTTTATTATTAGATAAATAACTTTTAATAGACGCTATATCACGACGTACTTTTTTTAATAAATGCAACTGTTTTAACTGCCCTACTTTTGCTTGTATACGTAAATTAAAATGTTCACGTAATGCGTTTATTAGTGCTGATTGAATCGACGTAATGGTACCATTTGTTTTTTGTTCTAATGATTTTATTATGTTTCTCATGATCTTCCTATCGAAGTAGTTTTCACTGGTAATTTTGATGCACCTAATTTAAAAGCATTGTATGCTAACTCTCTTGATACTCCATTTATTTCATATAAAATCTTTCCTGGCTGTATTAATGCTACCCAATATTCTACATTCCCTTTTCCTTTACCCATACGTACCTCGAGAGGTTTCTTAGTAATAGGTTTGTCTGGAAATATACGAATCCAAATTTTTCCTTGACGCTTAATAGCACGACTTATAGCACGCCGTGCGGCTTCAATTTGACAAGATTTTAATCGCCCACGACCAACAGCCTTTAAAGCAAATTCACCAAAACTAATATTATCATTTACTTTGGTTCCTCGGTTGCGCCCTTTATGCATTTTACGAAATTTTGTACGCTTTGGTTGCAGCAACATCATACTATCCTTTATATGCGAGTTTTATATTTTTTTTAGTAAAATTATTACTGGATTGATCTGAAAATCCTGTAGTAAGTAATACATCTCCTAAAATTTCACCTTTAAATACCCATACTTTAATACCAATTACACCGTATGTAGTATGTGCTTCTGAACAACTATAATCAATGTCAGCACGTAAAGTATGCAATGGAACACGTCCTTCCCTATACCATTCAGTGCGAGCAATTTCGGCTCCACTTAATCTACCGCTTACTTCTACTTTAATACCTTTAGCACCTAAGCGCATAGCGCTTTGTACAACACGTTTCATTACTCTCCTAAACACTATCCTGCGTTCTAATTGAGATGCAATATTATCAGATAAAAGTTTAGCATCTAACTCTGGCTTACGAACCTCAGCAATATTTAATTGTGTTGGCACACCAGAAATTTTCGCTATGTTTTTACGTAATTTTTCAATATCTTCCCCTTTCTTTCCAATTATAAGACCAGGTCGAGCTGTATAAACAGTTACCCGCATGCTCTTAGCAGGGCGTTCAATAATTATACGAGATACTAAAGCTTTTGAAAGTTTTTGCATCAAAAACTGACGTACTTTAAAATCACCATCCAAATTATCAGAAAAATCTTTGTTATTTGCATACCAAGTAGAATGCCACGCCCTAATAATACCTAAACGCACACCGTTCGGATGTACCTTTTGCCCCATTTTCAATGCTCCGTCCGTTGAAATCTATTTTTTTTAATCAGATACTACTATAGTAAGATGACTAGTTCGTTTCATAATTTTGTCTGAACGTCCTTTAGCACGCGGCATAACTCTTTTAACACTAGGACCATTATCAACAAAAATTTTAATAATTTTCAAATTGTTAATATCTACACCATCGTTATGTTCCGCATTAGCAATAGCTGATTCTAAGGTCTTTTTTACCAATCCAGCGGTTTTTTTATTAGTATACTTTAAAATATCCAACGCCTGAGTTACTTTTGTTCCTCGTACTGTGTTAACCACTAAACGAAGTTTTTGAGCAGAAGAACGAATATAACGGGACCTTGCAACAGTTGCCATACCAGAATATCCCCTATAGTACATCTCACATTAATAATACAGTTATTTTTTAATAATATTTTTTATTTTTTTATCCACTGAATGTCCTCGATACGTACGAGTTGGAGCAAATTCACCCAGTTTATGCCCAACCATTTCATCTGAAATAAATATTGGCATATGTTGACGTCCATTATGCACTGAAATAGTTAACCCGATCATTCTTGGAAATATTGTAGATCGTCGTGACCAAGTTCTAATAGGTTTTTTATCACCCATTTTTATTGCTTTTTCTACTTTCTTTAAAAGATGTAGATCAATAAAAGGCCCTTTCTTAATAGAACGCGACATGAACTTTCTTCCTAAACCTTCAAATTTTATTTATTACAATGAGATAATATAAATCTATCAGTACGTTTATTGCTACGTGTTTTTTTTCCTTTGGTCTGCACTCCCCAAGGAGACACAGGATGCTTTCCAAAATTTTTACCTTCTCCACCTCCATGAGGGTGATCGATGGGATTCATAGCTGTTCCGCGTACAGTAGGGCGAGTCCCACGCCATCTGTTGGCTCCAGCTTTACCTAACATACGTAACATATGCTCAGAATTACCCACTTCACCTACAGTTGCTCGACACTCACAACGTATTTTACGTATTTCACCTGATCTAAGACGCAATACCACACATTCTTTATCACGAGCTACAATTTGTATATAAGACCCAGCAGAACGGGCTAATTGACCACCTTTTCCTAATTTCATTTCTACGTTATGTACAACAGATCCTATCGGAATATTACTCATAGGCAAAGCATTGCCTGGTTTTATTGGAACATCTATCCCAGAACTAATAACATCTCCTATTTTTATATCTTTTGGAGCCAAAATATAACGTCTCTCCCCATCTCTATACAACAGTAGCGCTATATTTGCTGAACGATTTGGATCGTATTCTAAACGTTTTATCGCAGCTGTAATCCCATCTTTATTACGCTTAAAATCAATTATTCGATAACGTTTTTTATGCCCTCCTCCGATATGCCGTACGGTAATACGACCATAATTATTACGTCCGCCTGATTTATTATTAATTTTATTGGATAACAATGAAGAAACAGGCCGTCCTTTATGTAAATCTCTATTAATTAGTTTTATTACATGCCGTCTACCCGGAGAAGTTGGATTACATTTAATAATAGACATTTTTTAATTTTCCACGTTCATCTACTCTATCGTATTAATAAAATCTATCTTTTGTCCTTTTTTTAAAACAACATATGCTTTTTTCCAATTACTACGGCGACCTATATTATTAACCGTACCTTTACGTTTTCCCATAACAACTACAACATTAATTTTATGCACTTTTACAGAAAATAACACATTGATAGCATTTTTAATATCCATTTTAGTTGAATACTTCGATACTTTAAAAACAAAAGTACTACATTGTTCCGACTGAATAGATGTTTTTTCAGAAGCATGTGTAGATCGCAATATTTTCAGTAAACGCTCTTGATAAATCATATTAACTGTGTCTCAATTTTTGATACAGCACTATCAGTAATTAACGTAATATCAAAATTTATTAAACTTACTGGATCTATACGTGTCGCTGCGCGTATTTCTACTTTATAAATATTGCGTGATGCTAAAATCAAATTTTTATCTAAAAAATCAGTAAAAATCAATATATTTTTTTTTGATGTTATTTTTTTAAGTCTTTCTAATAATAATTTAGTTTTTGGCTCCTCTAGAACTAAATTTCTCACTAAAAATAAACGATCATCAGACACTAATCTAGACAAAATACTTCTTATTGCTCCTCGATACATTTTTTTATTTATCTTTTGGTTATATAATTTAGGTTTAGCTGCAAATGTCACCCCGCCGGAACGCCAAATAGGACTTTTTACCGATCCAGAACGCGCGCGACCTGTACCTTTCTGACGCCAAGGTTTTTTATTAGAACCAGAAACTTCTGATCGACTCTTTTGAGATCGAGTACCTTGACGAGAATTAGTCAAGTAAGCAGAAACCACTTGGTGTATTAATGCCGGATTAAAAGGACATCCAAAAATTTTATCAGATACAGAAAATTTAGTTTCATGTGATATACTCATTTCTACCGCAAAATCTCTGACTGCCAATTTCATTTATATATTTTTCTCTAAAATCATATTTTAACGGATCTTTTAATACTTAAATTTCCACCAATTATTCCTGGAACAGCACCTTTAACTAACAATAAACTACGTTTTATATCAACATCAACAACATCTAGATTTTGTACTGTAATCTTATAATTTCCTAACTGACCCGCCATTTTCTTACCCTTAAATACTCTACCGGGAGTCTGATTTTGACCGATAGATCCAGGAGCTCTATGCGATAAAGAATTACCATGACTTGCATCTTGCATATGAAAATTCCAACGCTTTACTGTACCTGTAAAACCTTTCCCTTTAGATATTCCTGTAACATCAACTTTCCTAACGCTTCTAAAAATCTGTATCGTGATGATATCTCCTACTGACATCATTGTAGCATTTTCACAACGAAACTCCCATAAACCACGCCCGATATCAACCCCTGATTTTGTCATATGCCCTGCTTCTGGTCTATTAATACGTTTAACATCTTTAATACCAGTAGTCACCTGAACTGCACAATATCCATCGTTTTCAATATTTTTTATTTGTGTTATACGATGTGGTGTGATTTCAATCATAGTTATAGGTATAGACACCCCATCTGTATTGAACAATCGAGTCATACCTAATTTTCGACCAATCAAACCTTGCATAATGATTAATATAACCTCTCCTATTCCATTCAACAAAAATCTCTCTGTTATCTTACATGTGCACACCATATATAAAAACTAACCAAGACTAATCTGTACATCCACTCCCGCTGCTAAATCCAATCGCATTAAAGCATCTACTGTTTTATCAGTAGGTTCAACAATATCTATCAAACGCTTGTGAGTACGTATTTCATATTGGTCTCTTGCGTCTTTATTAACATGTGGAGAAATTAAAACAGTGAATCGTTCTTTTTTAGTAGGTAACGGAATAGGGCCACGTACTTGAGCGCCAGTACGCTTAGCTGTCTCCACAATCTCTACAGTCGACTTATCTATCAACCGGTGATCGAATGCCTTTAAACGAATGCGGATCCTTTGATTCTGCATATTTAAATATATAGCTCCCAATTAATTATTCATAAACCACTATATATATACAATTTTATTACACTATTTTAATCAAAATAGTTTAAAAAATAACTCGTAAAAATATTTGCTTTTCACCACATTAATACTCAAAAAATTTGCTTTTCATCCTTAATGAAAACATACCACCTAATTCCATTTTAATCCTTTCTATCTTCTAGAATAAAAAAATTACCTAAATTTAGGATACCAGTAATCAAATAAAAAAACAAGATCGATTTAAAATAAAATTTTCAAAAATATCTTTAATGAATTAAATATTAAAAAAGTTACACAGATAACTTACAACATTTTTGTAACGCAAAAAATCATTTCTTCAATTGTGATTGTATATAATTATTCATACCAATTTTTGTCATGATATTCAGTTCTGTCTCCAAAAAATCAACATGTTTCTCTTCATCCTTAAGAATTTGTACCATTATATCTCTGGAAACATAATCTTGTATTGAATCAGAATATTTTATACCTTTACGTAAATTTTCAATACTATGATGTTCTAAACTAAGATCATCACGCAAAATATCTTCAATATTCTTTTTAATATTTAATAATTCAAATTTTCTTAAAGTAGGTATACCTTCTAGAAATAAAATACGTTTAGTATAAAGATCTGCATGCTCTAATTCATCCATACATTCTTGATATTCTATATCTTTAAGACGTTCTACCCTCCAATGTTCAAAAATTTTTGCATGTAAAAAATATTGATTTACAGCAATCAACTCATCACTTAATAAACTATTAAGATTAGTAATAATATAATTATCTCCTTTCATGAAATCTCCTATACTTTATTTCACATATTCATAACCATTAGTTTTAAATCAAAAACTCAATTTTTTAGCATGCTTTACCCTCTTTCACTTGCAAACTATCCTCTTATCATCATAAAAAAATCGAAAATATAATGCTGATAAGCAGACTCGAACTGCTGACCTCACCCTTACCAAGGGTGTGCTCTAACCAAACTGAGCTATATCAGCGTAATTTTGAGATATTATATGAGCGGACAGTGGGAATTGAACCCACATCATCAACTTGGAAGGTTGAGGTAATTGCCATTATACGATGCCCACTACATAATAAAACCTGTAATTATTGATGTGACAACAACACCTCTACATTATAACACAAGATTAAAAATGATGGGGGAAGGATTTGAACCTTCGAAGTCTACGACGACAGATTTACAGTCTGCTCCCTTTAGCCACTCGGGAACCCCATCAAAATTTTATAGATGCCGGCAAAAGGATTCGAACCTTTGATCTACTGATTACAAATCAGTTGCTCTTCCTATTGAGCTACACCGGCATCACATTGATATTGTTGAAAAAATAATATTAACCTTTTCTAATAAACATATATTTTAATTAATTTCACTGAGCTAGTGTATTTAATATAATAAAATTATTCAAAATATTTATTAAAAAATTTAATTTTTTAATTTGTTAATACAACCGAAATTATTATTCATTTCGTGATGCTTTCACTATAATTCATAAATTATAATTTAATCATTTATTTCGATCAAGTGTTTATATAAGAATTTAATCCTATATAAAATAAATACTTATCTATAATAGTAGAAACAATATGCTACACGTTTCGTCTGCGCCTTTTTTAACTTTTAGTCGCAAAGAATGGGCATCTCTTAGGGATAATGTTAACAATACTCTATCCCTAAGAGATATTCTTAATTTAAAAGAAATAAATAATGACCTTTCTATAAATGAAATAATAGAAATTTACTTGCCATTATCTAAATTACTTAATCTATATATTTGTTCGAATATAAAACAGCAAACTGCTTTAGAACAATTTTTAAATATCCAAAAAAAACGTATACCATACATTATTGGTATTACTGGCAGTGTTGCTGCGGGAAAAAGTACCACGGCCAAAATATTACAAACGCTGCTTAGCAGATGGCCTGAACATCGCATTGTAGAATTAGTAACAACTGACCGTTTTTTATATTCTAATAAAATTTTGAAAAAACGGCACTTAATGAAAAAAAAAGGTTTCCCGCAGTCTTATGATATCACTAATTTAATGAATTTTATTTCTAAAATTAAATCTGGAGTCAAGTCGATGACAATTCCCGTATATTCTCATGTAATATACGACATTATTCCTAATGTTCAACAAGTAGTATATAAACCAGATATCCTTATTCTAGAAGGATTAAATATCCTACAAAATCATCACAATTATCATTGTAACTCACCTTGTGTTTTTATATCTGATTTTATTGATTTTTCTATTTATGTTGATGCTCCAGAGCATTTACTGCAAGAATGGTATATCGATAGATTTTTAAAATTTTGTTATACCACTTTTTCTTATTCTAATTCTTATTTTTATCGTTATACTCAATTGTCTAAAAAAAAGATAATTTCCATAGCTTCACAACTATGGACTAACATTAATCGACTTAATTTACAAACAAATATTTTACCTACCCGAAAACGCGCAAATTTAATTTTAAAAAAAGATATTAATCACACCATAAATAATGTGCAACTAAAAAAATAACAATAACTATAAAAAATAAAATTTTTTATTGCAGTTAGTTTACTTTATAAAAACACTGATTACGGTATGATCAAAAAAAATAAATTTAAAATATTTCGACTCAAATATTTGGCACATTATTTGTATCAAGATACATAAACAGCAACATTATTTCCTAAATAATAGCACACGGAACCTTCTTTTCTCGCTATTAATACTCCATACATATTAATTCCAAAAACTGTACCACATATTATGTAATCACCAATCAATAATGCACTGGTTTATTATATAAACCATCAAAAATTTTCCAATAAGAAATAAATGGCGTAAACCCAAAAAGTACAAAATCCATTAATTCCTTACGTAATACATTAATAAGTGTTGCTACTAAAATATTGCGATCCAGTATCACTCCAACATCTTTTAAATTAATCCAATTTTTACCAATTTTATTATCCAACGTTATACGTGTGTGTGTAGCCACATTAATGCCAATACCTATTATTATATGACTAATACTATCCTCTCTTGTTATTATTTCAATTAAAATCCCTGCTAATTTGCGTCCATACACATATAAATCATTAGGCCATTTAATTTTAATCTGGGATACACCAAAATTCTTTAATACTTTTGCCACAACAATACTTATTATTAAACTTAACTCAATGATTATAGGAGAAATCTTATGTAACTGCCAATACATAGATAAACACACCCCTTCTCCAAAAGGAGTAACCCAAATTTTATCACGCCTACCTCTGCCTCGTGTTTGATTCTCTGTAACGCAAGCATCACCTGATCTTATATATGGAATATTATCTATTATATACCTATTAGTTGAGCTAATCTTATTCAGAACCATTACTCTACCTTCAGGCAAATGTTTTAAAATTTCAGATTCATTCAAAAAAGAAGAATATGTAGAAAAATTATAATTTTCATTATACCCTAACAAAATTTTCAAACCTCCAAAAAAAACAAATAAATATTTACGTTTTAATTGCTCTCATATCTTTATGACTTAAGATTAATTTACAAATTGTATCTAAAATAAAAATATTTGAAACACCTCTAATTTCACATTATTATTATTAAATAATATACACATAGATGATCATTCTCTGACTATTTATTACACAAACAATTTTTTTGGATTTATTTCTCCATTACTACCAATTAATCTAACTTCAGGTTGCAAATAAATTTTAAATTTATCTGCAACTTTATTATATACATAAAGAGCAAGTGCTGCAATTTCAGTCCCAGTAGCTATTTTTCTGGTATTAATTAATACTAATGCCTGTCTAGGATATATTGCTGCTTCTCCAAATACACAACCTTTGAGTCGACAATGCTCTATCAACCATCCTGCTGATAATTTTATTCTACCATCCTTTTGATAATAATAAGGTATATTTGGATAATTTTGAAACAAACAAGCTGCCATTTTAATATCTATTATTGGGTTTTTAAAAAAACTTCCAGCATTTCCTACTAAAACAGGATCTGGTAACTTTTTATGTCTAATTCTGCGGACAACATTAAAAATTTGACGGGATGTAATATGATATTTATTTAAATGACTTAATCCACTATAATTTAATATAGGTTTCCAGTTTTTAAGTAACCTCAATCCCACAAATACAACAACATATCTCTTTAAACAATCTCTAAAAATACTATTTCTATATTTAAAATCACATTCAGCGCAAGTAAAACGAATTTTTTTTTCACTATACAAATCTATAACATCTACATACTCGCATATTTGAGATAACTCAATACCATAAGCGCCAATATTTTGAATCGGAGCCGCCCCTACACATCCTGGAATACACGCTAAATTTTCTAAACCTGGTATATTCTTATGTATAGTATAAACTACTAATTCATCCCATCTCTCTCCAGCTCCAACATGTAGCCGCCACGCTATTTTATTTTCAGTAATAAAAACACCTTTGATCCTATTTAATAATATTGTACCAATGTAATTTTCTAAAAATAAAATATTACTACCGCCACCTAAAATAAGGACAGGTTCTCCTTTATTATACGCTTTTTTCCAAAACTGTAATAATGTATGTTCATTATGTGCTGTTACTATATTTTTAGCAAATACGTTAATTGAAAAAGTATTTAACGACTTCAATCGAAAATGATACTTCATATATTTTATTGTTAACAAAATATTAGGTACGTATCCAAATAGATCTTAGAACAGCTGTGTTTATATGTGACTATATAATAGTATGCAAGTTTACATAAGCACTTATGCATACTCGACGCACATATGTATGTATTATACTATTTCTCCAAAAAATAATATCCATTGCCATCTTTTTCATTATAAAAAAATAATTTCATAGAATATGTTTAATACATTACCCAAAAACAATACTATTCACACCATATATGTACATAAAAATATATATAATAAAATGTTAAACATATACAATTACTTGATTAAGTATGAATAAAGAATTCATTTACTACATATAATTCTTACCAAATAAATACTAAAATAATTTAGTTTTTAATAAATTTTATTATTTCAATATTCATTGAATAAAAACGATTCTATTATTTACTATATCTATAGTAATTTTTTTATCTGGTAACAATCTCCCAGAGATTATCTCTTGAGATAATATATTCTCAATATACTGTTGTATAGCACGTTTTAATGGACGCGCACCATACGCCGGATCAAATCCAACTTTTGATAAAAATTCTAATACTTCATTAGTAATATCAGTATTAAGATACCCTTTTTCTTCTAAACGATTACATAAATGCTGTAACTGAATATTAGCAATTTTAATAAGATGTTCAGCACTAAGTGGATGAAATACTACTATTTCATCAATTCTATTAATAAATTCTGGACGAAAATGTTGATTAACTATATCTAAAACCGTAACTTTAATCTCCTGATAATCTACGGTTCCAAAACGTTTTTGAATTAAATCTGAACCTAAATTAGATGTCATAATAATAACAGTATTATTAAAATTTACTGTACGCCCATGCCCATCTGTTAATCTCCCATCATCTAAGACTTGCAACAATACATGAAAAATTTCTGCATGAGCTTTTTCTATTTCATCCAATAAAATCACGGAATACGGCCTACGACGTATTGCTTCAGTCAAATATCCTCCTGATTCATATCCCACATAACCAGGAGGAGCTCCTAACAATCTTGATACGGAATGTTTCTCCATAAATTCAGACATATCAATACGAATCATTGCACTATTAGTATCAAAAAGAAATACAGATAAAGCCTTACACAATTCAGTTTTACCTACTCCAGTGGGCCCTAAAAACATAAATGAACCAATGGGGCGTTTAAGATCAGATAATCCAGAGCGACTCCTACGAATAGCATTAGATATTGCTTGTACTGCTTCATCTTGTCCAACAACTAATTGATGTAAATAATGTTCCATATGCAATAACTTATCTTTTTCACTAGCTAGCATTCGAGACACAGGAATACCAGTCCATCGAGATAAAACCGCAGCAATTTCTATATCAGTAACACAATTTTGTAAAAAACGTATTGTTTTATTATTAGATTGTAACATTAAGGACAGTTTTTTTTCTAATTCTGGAATTTTACCATATTGTAATTCAGACATACGAGCTAAATCCCCAACGCGACGCGCCTGATCAATAGAAATTTTTGCTTGTTCTAAATCAGATTTAATATTTTGGATATTAGACAGAGAGATTTTTTCTTTTTTCCATTCTTTTTCAAGATTAGCATAATCTTGTTCTTTTTGTATCAATTCAGCAGTCAAAATCTCCAATCGTTTTATACTAGCATCATCTGATTCTTTTTGTAATGCTTGCTGTTCTAATTTCAACTGTATAATACGTCGCTCCAATCTATCCAGTTCTTCTGGCTTAGAATCTATTTGTATACGAATGCTAGAAGCAGCTTCATCAATTAAATCAATAGCTTTATCTGGCAATTGCCGATCAGAAATATATCGATACGATAAAGTTGCAGCAGCCACTATTGCTGGATCAGTAATATGAACATTATGATGTAACTCATAACGTTCTTTTAATCCTCTAAGAATAGCTATAGTATCTTCAATACTAGGTTCAGCAACAAATATTTTTTGAAAACGTCTTTCTAAGGCTGCATCCTTTTCGATATATTTGCTATATTCATCAAGTGTAGTAGCCCCGACACAATGCAATTCACCTCTAGCTAATCTTGGTTTCAGCATATTACTTGCATCCATTGCCCCATCAGTTTTACCAGCCCCAATCATAACATGTAATTCATCAATGAATAAAATAATATTGCTATCTTCTTTAGATACATCATTTAATATGCTTTTTAAACGTTCTTCAAATTCTCCCCTATACTTTGACCCTGCTAATAATGCCCCCATATCTAAAGCTAATATACGACTATTCTTCAGACCCTCTGGAACTTCCCTATTAATAATACGTTGCGCTAATCCTTCAACGATCGCAGTCTTTCCTACTCCAGGTTGACCTATAAGTACAGGATTATTTTTAGTACGTCTCTGTAACACTTGAATAGTTCGACGAATTTCCTCATCTCTACCAATAACAGGATCAAGCTTACCCTGTTCTGCAAGCTTAGTGATATCCACAGTAAATTTCTGTAATGCTTGACGTTGAGATTCCGATGTTTGATTACTAATTGAACGATTATTACGTATATAATGTATTGCTTTTTTTATATTTTCTGAGGAAATTCCAGAGTTCTTTAATAAATCATTTAATGCACCATGAGAGTCTATAGCTGCTAAAATGAACATTTCTGATGCAATAAAAGTATCATTGTATTTTTGAGCTAATTTATCACACAAATTTAACATTCTAATTAAATCGTAAGAACATTGAATATCTCCACCAATTCCTTCTACTTTCGGTAAGCAATTGCATGCTTTCTCAACTAATACAGTTAATTGAGATATATTAAACCCAGCACGCACCAATATTTGATATACTGATCCATTCTCTTCTTGTAGAAAAGCAAGCATTACATGTACGGATTCAACAAATTGATTATCATTTCTAAGCGCTATAGATTGAGCATTAGAAAGGACCAATTGAAAATCATGAGTAAAATGATCTAATCGCATAATTTCATTTTCCTCTTACAATAAATAAAATATTAATCGCCATATATCACAGAAACATCCCTATGTTGATGTAAAAAATTAAATATTCAAAATTCAAACATTTAAACTACTAAATATTAAAATACATTTTTATACACTCACATACTAATATAATATGAATTATAAATATAACAATACTCGATTATAACTGCTTTATCATATCTACTAATCTGAAGGAATATAAATAAATAACCATTTTGCATAATAATTATAGTTTAATAAAAATTTCCATGGTAAGAATAATAGCACTATTTGCAATATGCTTCATTTTTTCTCAATATATTTATTAATTTTTTTATATCCTTTGGCAAAGGTATATCCCATTGCATTTTTACTTTAGTAATAGGATGATGTAATTGTAATGTGGTTGCATGTAACGCTTGGCGATTAAAAGCATGTAAATAATTATTAAGTTCATCAGGGGCACCTTTATTAAAACACATAAGTTTTCCATATTTTTGATCTCCTAGTAATGGATGATTAATATAAGCCATATGTACACGAATTTGGTGAGTCCTTCCAGTTTCAAGGCGTATACGAATTCTAGTATACATATTAAACGATTCTATAATAGAATAATGCGTTATAGCAGATTTGCCCATAGGATTAACTGCCATGCGAGTACGATGAATAGCATGTCTTTTAATAGGTTCATCTACCGTTCCTTCTTTATGCAAAAAATTTCCTAAAACTACCGCTTCATATTCTTTAATGATTTTTCGTTTTTTAAACAATTGCAATAAACTATAATATGCAATAACATTTTTAGCGATAACCATTAACCCGGTAGTATCTTTGTCTAGACGTTGAACAATACCCGCTCGAAAAACTTTTCTAATAGATGGATATTTATATAACAAAGCATTTAACACAGTACCTGAAAAATTTCCAGCTCCGGGATGAACTACCATATTCCTCGCTTTGTTGATCACCAGAATATCATTGTCTTCATATACAATGTTAAGAGGAATATCTTGAGGAACTATGCTATTGTTAACATTGATAACATTTTTTATTTGAATAAATTCACCCCCTATCATTTTTTTTTTAGGTAAAATAACTGTCTGGTTATTAACATTTACCTTTTTAGAAAGGATCCAATGTTTTATTTGAGAACGCGAATAATTTGCTAGTAATTCAGAAAGAACACAATCTAAACGTTTCCCAGATTGCGATTTCCGCACAACCATAGGCTTTATAACACAATATTCAGGTGTCACCATTTCAATATACGATGAAATATAAAAGGCTAATTAAATTATTATATGATACATTTTACTTAAATAAATGTATCATATAATAATTTAATTAGCCTTTTATATACTACGTGAAATATTAACAAAAGTTTTATGAAACGAACTCAAAACCATATAATGATCATGTTGATCATTAGTCTCATTGTGACTTCCTCTTCCACTGCTTCTATTCATACTGTCAATTATTCTACCTATAATCTTTATAAATCTGTTCAAAAAAAACTACATAACACCGATTATAAAGAAGCTATACAAGATCTAACAAATTTAAAAAATTTAAATTTGTTTGACCCTTGTCCACAACAAATTCATTTAGATTTAATTTATGCTTCTTACAAATCAAACGAATTAAAATCAGCAAATAATTATATAAAACATTTTTTTAAATTATATCCTAATCACAAACATTTTGATTATATATTATATATGCACGGTATAATTAACATGCATTTAGATGAAGACAATAAAATATTAATAAAATATCTAAACAAAAACTGGTTTGATCGCAACCCAATACATGCATGTACAGCATTTCATAGTTTCAAAAAACTTATATGTAAATATCCAAATAGCCGATATTCCGCAGATGCTCAGAAACGTTTAATTTTTTTAAAAAACAGAATAGCTGAATATGAACTATCTATTATAACTTTTTATGCAAAAAGAAATGCTTATATATCAGTAATAACGCGCGCAGAAAAAATGTTATATCGTTTTCCAGATACTCAAGCAACCCGTCAAGCACTACATTATATGCAACAAGCATATAAAAATATATATTTACCAGATCAAGCAAATAAAGTAGCGAAAATTATTGCCATCAATCCAATATATTGATTCAATAACTTTATAAACATTTTATCTCCATATAGATATCATACAAACCCAAAATAATGTTACAAGGATATATTGATATAAAGAAAATATAATATAATAAAATATTATGATACATCACGTAAATAAATGCTAACTTTCATAATACTACTACTATTATAGTACTTACATTTACCATATAAATATTATATTGAACTGAAACTTAAAATATTACGACAATGAGTTTTATTATGATTTCTAAATCTATAGTACACATAGCTTTTTTAGGCCCTAAAGGTTCTTATTCTCATATCGCTGCTATGCAATATGCAGCTAATCGTAGTTTTGATCAAGTAATAGAACATAGTTGTCAAAAATTCAACGATATTTTTACTTTAGTGGAATACCATCAAGCAGAATATGGTGTAGTTCCCATCGAAAACTCTAACTCTGGTTTAATTGATGAAATATGCGATTTGTTACTAAACACTCAATTGGTTTTAGTAGATGAAATTACTATACCTATCAAACATTGTATTTTAGTTAAGAATCATACTGATATAAATCAAATTCAGATTATATACAGTCATCCTCAACCTGCTCAACAATGTAGTAAATTTTTAAAAAATTTTTCAACATGGAAAATTATATTCTGTAAAAGCAGCGCAGTTGCTATGAAAATAGTAGCTACATTAAAGCAATCTAATTTAGCAGCTTTGGGAAGTATACAAGGAGGTACATTGTATGGTTTACATTCATTATTGACATATAATTTATCCAATTCACATAAAAATGAAACTAAATTTATTATTTTAAAAAATAAAAATATCGAAGTTCTTAGTAACTCCATACCCATTATAAAAACTATACTTATTATCTCTATCAATCAACGATCAGAAAAATTATATGAAGTATTAAAAATATTACAATTTTATAATATTCAAACAAATTATTTAAGACCACGTCTTTCATTAGATAATAAATCAAAAGGCATAATTATTATTGAAATGATGGCGCATATAAATGATACATATATACACCAGATTTTGAAGGAACTACAAAAAATTTCTCACTCATTAAAAATATTAGGTTGTTATCAACCTACACCAATTAAAATAAGCAGCAGCCGTAATTAAAAATGAATCTCTATATATATTATATTGTGGAATTCAATCAAATATTTGTAATATGACAATACACGAATCATCCATGAAGTTAAATAACACACATAACAAATATACTATATTTTTAATATATAAAATTCTCAACAATATCAAGATGAAAGCACATATATTGGTATATAAAACAACTATTTTAACTTAAAACTAATTTTTTATAAACACCCTTAGATCTAAACAAATATAACTCCTAATAAAAAGTTAAATAATGTGCTATATTGTTCAGACTATTATTTATATCATATATTATTTTTATAATTATTAATTTGACGTAATATTTTACGACTCTCTTTGCAAAAACGATCGGTATATGTACCAAACCAATTTTGAATTTTTTTAAATTGATTAATAAATTCTTGTTTTTTATCTCTTTCTAATAGAATTAGAATTCGACCTAATCTTCTGTAATAACGCTTAATTAACATGAGATTATTTTTAGAAGTCATGATTATATCTGCATATAACTGCGGATCTTGATTAAATAACCGTCCTATTGTTATTAATTTTAATCGAAATGTTGGCGAAGCAAAAGATAACATTTTTGTTAAATTAATCTTTTCTTTTGATAAGTAATATCCAGTCATAAAAGTAATAAAATGACATAACCCTTGCGTGAGACTCATATATTGATCATGTTCTCTTATATTACAGCAATGTAACCTTGCACCCCATAATCGTATTTGTTCCAACAACCATTGATATGCTTCTGGATAACGTCCCTCGCAATAAATCACTACTTGTTTTACCATATTTCCATGATCTAGATTAAACATAGGATACAATCCTAATACTGGCCCCTCATGCGCAGCTAATATAGCATGTAAAGATATTTTTTTTATAGATGATAAATCTACTATAATGCAGTTACTAGGTAAACATGACAATTTCCCAGCCACAACAATAACTGAATGAATTGGCACGCTAATTACCACCATACCAGCATCCATTAATATTGACTCTGCATATATCCAGTTTTTTTTATCTAAAATGTTAACTTTATATCCCGATAAAGTTAACATTTTACAAAAAAATTGACCCATTTGTCCTGTTCCTCCAATTATAACAATTGGACCTAAATTTGGACGCAACATCTTAAATCCTTTTTTATACTCATTATGATAAGATTCACTCATAATACAACGTAACACATCTTCCGCTAAATCCGGAGAAATACCTAATACTACTGCTTCTCTTCTCCAACAAGAAATTATTATTTCTTCTCTGTCTGGTGCATAAATAAACAACCCATCACGACTTTTTATTTCTCCTACTGCAGAAACTAATGAAATTCTTTGAGACAAAAGTTTTAACAAATCCTTATCTATTTTATCAATTTTATTGCGTAAAATATTTAATTCCTCTATCATGCCATTCCGGCTCCTAATATACGATTAATAAGAAATGGTTTTAGTTCTTTATGTAAATCATACAATAAGTGTTGAGTTGTATTCCAGTCTATGCACGCATCAGTCACCGATACCCCATACTGTGCTGTAGAAGATGATAAATGTATAATAGATTGATTACCAGAATAAATATAACTTTCCATCATTAAACCAATGATAGAACGGTTGCCATATTTAATTTGATGTAAAATAGATTGTGCTACATCAACTTGACGACGATAATCTTTATTAGAATTGCCATGACTGCAATCTACCATCAATACTGGCGGTAATCCTGCTTCTATTATTTTTTTCTCACAACATACAACATCTTCTGGGTAATAATTAGGATTATCTCCTCCACGCAAGATTATATGAGCATTACGATTGCCTTTAGTATGTAGCAAACACACTTGACCTGATTGATTGATACTAATGTACTTATGAGACATCATTGCAGCATGTATCGCATTAATTGCATTATAAAAATTACCATTGGTGCTATTTTTAAACCCTACGGGCGTATATAATCCAGAAGCTATTTCTCTATGTACTTGAGATTCTGTAGTGCGTGCTCCAATAGATGACCAACTAAACAGCTCTCCAATATATAATGGAACATATGGATTTAACACTTCAGTCGCAAGCGGTAGTCCAATTTTTATCAATTCTACCAACAAATGTCGAGCATTTTTTAAACCTAATGCAATATCATTAGAGCCATTCATATGTGGATCGTTGATAAAACCTTTCCAACCTACACTAGTACGAGGCTTTTCTAAATACACACGCATAACAATATATAATTGCTCCTGCAATTCTATTGATAAAGTTTTTAATTTATTAGCATAATCAAAAGTAGCATTAACATCATGAATAGAACAGGGTCCACATATTACCAATAATCGCGGATCACGTCTGTGAATAATGTTCGCAATTATATTTCTAGACTCAGCAATAGTTTGTTGCTCTACATGTGTTATAGGAAATTGTGTTTTTAATTGCTCAGGAGTAATAATTGGATACGTGTCATGAATATGAATATCATTACGCTCATTTTTATGCATATTATTAGCCTTAAATATAATTAGGTACCATAAAATGGAAATATGGCATTAAAATAGTCATTAAAAAATGACAATATAATCATATTATTATACACATATAAAGCTAATGTAAATACAGTTTTATATTATTATTATTATAATTAATAAATTATTGTAAGTTGATTAACTTATTATATCAAATTTTTAATTTACATGAACTTATAATAATAAGTTATTATATTCACATGTATGTGTTATTTTATCAAAGATTCATACGATATAATGGGGAATTAACCTTATTAAAAATTTTTAATATTGCATTATATCAAAAGATTTTTTTAAAAAAATTTTTAAAACCTTATAAATCCATTAACTATATTATGGAAATAACAATTTTTAATACCTATTACAGTAATACTATGACAACAATTACGAAATTACAAATAATCGATATGTCATATTGCACAAATAAACACACTGCTCTGTAATAGAAAATACTTTATGAATTAATACGTGCTTTGATGCGTGCAGATTTTCCACTAAGACTACGTAAATAATATAACTTTGCACGGCGAACAACACCAAATCGTTTGATTTTCACCTCTTCAATCATAGGAGAATGTGTCTGAAATACACGTTCTACGCCTTCTCCACTAGAAATTTTCCTTACAGTAAATGCAGAATTTAATCCACGATTTTTAATAGAAATCACTATCCCTTCAAAAATTTGCAAACGTTTTTTACTGCCCTCCATTACCCACGTCCTGACTTCTATCGTATCACCTGAACGTAAATACGGTATACTTTTTTTTATTTGTTTTTTTTCAAAGCTATTTATTGATTCATACATATATGTTATTGCCTCAATGTTTTTTTATGATAATAGATACTCATTTTTAAACTCATCAAGTAACTCCTGTTCTTCATGAGTTAATTGTATATCATTAAGTAAATCCGGCCTTTTAATCCAAGTACGACCTAAAGCTTGTTTCTGCCTCCAACGATTAATATTGCTATGGTTTCCTGATAATAATACTGATGGAACTTTTATTCCTGCAAAAACTGTTGGTCGTGTATAATGTGGGCACTCTAATATTCCTTTAGCAAAAGAATCGCATTCTTTTGAATCTGGATTTCCTAACACACCGGGAATCACTCTAGATATTGTGTCTATTAAAACCATTGCGGCTAATTCTCCTCCACTAAGTATATAATCTCCTATAGACAACTCCTCATCAATTTCTGTTTGAATTAACCTTTCATCAATACCTTGATATCTTCCACAAACTAAAATTAACTTTTTATGATCATATGCTAACTTACGTACATATTCTTGATCCATCTTTTTTCCTTGGGGAGAAAGATAAATTACTTTAATATTATCTCCTAATTCGTTTTTCGCTTGATCGATTGCATTTTTCAAAGGTTCAACCATCATTAACATACCTGGCCCTCCCCCATAAGGACGAGAATCCACGCTATGGTGTTTATTATATGTAAATACACGCGGATTCCACAGTTTTATAGAAAGAATACCATGTCGAATGGATCGCCCTACTATTCCATAACGAATAATAGCCTGAAACATTTCCGGAAATAAGGTAATTACACCTAACCACATATATTTTTATATGACTTTATTTTTATAAACAAATTAAAAATTAAGATCCCAATCTACAACAACGGTGTGCGTAACAAGATTAACATTTTTTATCACTCTTTCCATAATAAAAGGAATAAGACAATCTTTCATTCCATAAAAATCATCTTGACACATCTTTACTACTAAAATATCATTTGATGTAGTTTCTATTATATTCACGATATTCCCAAAAACAATTCCACTTATAGTAATTACTGTGCATCCTATTAAATCTTTCCAATAATATTCATTATCATTTATACATGGAAACGTTGTTTCATCCACAATCATCTCACAACGATTTAATAATTGAGCGGATTCTCTATTTGATATTCCTTGTAGTTTAGCTATATAACGTTTACCCATGAGTCTCCATCTATCTAGATACATTAATTTCCATTGAGATTGAAACATTACAAAATACGGATTGTATTGAAATATATCATCATCTTGTTCAGTAAAAGAAATGATTCTTGTCCATCCTAATATACCATACGCACCTGCTATTATCCCTATTACTACAGGATAAAGAGGCGGCACCACTTTAACATCTTTTTCATCAGGTTTTATATTAACTTGTTTCTTCATAAATTCTTTATTAATTTCACAACACGTTCAGATGGACTCGCTCCTCTATGTAACCAATACTTTACACGGTCTGAGTTTATATGTAGTACTTTATTCTCTCCAAATACCATTGGGTGAAAAAATCCAATCCGTTCAATAAAACGACCGTCGCGTGCACTTCTACTGTCAGTGACAACTACATAATAAAAAGGGGCTTTTTTACAACCTCCCCGTGCTAGTCTAATTCTTACCATAAATATATGTACCCTTCACGTAAAACTAAAAAACAAACCAACTCACCATAAACAACATAAACATATTCCTGATCTAGGATATCAAAACATTTTCTAACTAACTGGAAATTTAAATGATATTTTGTTTTTTAATGTACGTATCATTCGAAAAATTTCATTTTTATTTATTTTTTGCATCACAACACGCATATGATTACAGGTGTTAAGTAACTTAGTCACTTCTTGTACATGTACTCCAGATCCATTTGCAATACGTTTCTTTCTAGATCCTTTAATGATATCTGGATTCATACGCTCTTCCACGGTCATAGAATTAATTATAGCTTCCATGTGTACAAACTCATTGTCATAAGTATACGATTTAACGCTATCTAAACCCATTCCCAAATTAAAAGGCAATCTACTTATTATTTTGTTAATTCCTCCCATATTTCGTATTTGTTTGACATAACCTAAAAAATCACATAAATTAAAATCTACACTGCTTTTATTAATATATTGTTTTTCTTTAACCCATGCCACTCTATCTTCAATATCCTCAATTAACGAGAGTATATCACCCATTCCAAGTATACGTCCAGCTATCCTATATGGATTAAAAGACTCTAATTCATCAACTTTCTCACCCGTTCCTATAAATTTTATAGGTTTTCCAGTAAGATATTTAATAGATAAAGCCACGCCTCCTCGTGCATCCCCATCCACTTTAGTTAGAATAATCCCCGTCAGTGGTAAAGTTTTATTAAACGCATTTATACTATTAACAGCCACCTGTCCAACCATAGCATCTACAACGAATAAAGTTTCTACTGGGTGAACAACATTATGAATTTCAGATAACTCTGAAAGCAAAAAATCATCTGTATCCAAACAACCGGCAGTATCTATTAATAGAATATCATAAAAAAATGATCTTGATGCAATAGCTGCAGCTTTCACTATATCAATTGGTGTACTTCCAACATCGTAATCTGAAAAAAACTGGATATCTTCAGAATTTATTAATGATTTTAATTGTTTCTCGCCTGCTGGTCTATATACATCTGTTGATACTACTAATATCTTTTTGTTTTTTTTAATTTTTAAAAATTTAGCAAGCTTTCCAACAGTAGTAGTTTTGCCAGAACCTTGCGCACCCACTACCAATATTACCGTTGGGTTTTGAGCATCTAAATTCAAATTATTAGAGCCTTCTCCCATGATTTTTACTAAAGAACTATGCATAATTTTAACAAATTCTTGACCTGGAGTTAAATGTTGATTTATATCCTTTCCAAGGATACCATCTTTAACTTTATTAATAAAACTATGTACCACAGGTAATGCTACATCTCCTTCTAACAAAGACAACTTAACTTTATTTAAAGTTTCTCTAATACTTTTCTCTGTTAAACGTCCAGACCCTACAATATTATGTATTGATTGTGATATTTTATTAGATAAGTTTTTAAACATTTTTATCACTCAAAATTGAAGCCAAAATTTGTAATAAATTTATTATAAAAGCACACCAAAAAACATAAAAATCTTTAATATTTCGTGTTTTTATCATAATAACATAAAAAACTTATGAAATTAAATCAAATTTTATTTTTAATAATTCAACATAACATACAATACACCCGAGAGGATTCGAACCTCCGATCGCTCGGTTCGTAGCCGAGTGCTCTATCCAATTGAGCTACGGGTGCACTGTTACTGATGACAGTGAGGGAGGGATTCGAACCCTCGATACAGCCTTCACACCATATACTCCCTTAGCAGGGGAGTGCCTTCATCCTCTCGGCCACCTCACTGAATATTTAACCCACTTTTTAATTATTGTCCTATTCTTCTTCCCTTTTCATGATCAAAAAAATTTTCTGTTACATTACGTTGTTTTTACTTAATTTACAACTAAATTCTTACGTATAAAACTATCATTTAATAGAAATCTATTTAAAAAATAAAAAAATTCAACACAAGTTTTGTTGTGATTTTTCAGTTTTAATACGTTGATAAATTTCTTCTCGGTGTATAGATATCTCCTTAGGAGCATTTACACCAATACGGACTTGGTTTCCTTTAATACCTAATACAGTTACTGTAATCTCATCTCCAATGACGAGAGTTTCAGCAACTCTTCGAGTCAGAATAAGCATTCTTTACTCCTTGAAAAATTCAAATAACCAGGACATTTCTTAAGATTACATTGTTTTTACAATATTAAAAACACGTAATAAACATCTTCACATAATACTTTAACTCTTTTATAAATTTTCAGTGTACCATTTTAAAAACATATTAATAGTTTTTGTTTAAAACTAACTTCTATAGTACAACACATAAATTATTTACAGTATATCGTGCAATAAAGAATCTACTTCGATAGATACTTTAGATATAGGTACCATATTATTAATACCGGCTTGCGCTAAATCAGGTTTACCTCCTCCTTTTCCCCCAAGAGTGTTTATGATACAATGCACTAAATCTAACGCATTTATACGGTTACGTTCTATTAAATCTTTAGTTACAGCTACCACTAAGTTAATTTTGTTGTTCTTATGAATATTAATAAGAACAATTACTCCTGATTTTAGTTTGCATTTAAGACAATCTGCTGTACTAATTAAGGTTTTTGGTGCCATATTAGTAACTTGTTTTATTAAGACTCGTATATCTTTAACATAATAAATATCTCTAATAAAAGATAAACTGTGTTGTATAGTTTGTTTATCTCTTAAATATTCTATTTCTTTTTCTAATTTTCGACAACGAGATTTACATTCAGATATTTTAGTTAATACATTCTTATCATCACTTTGTAGCGATTGAAAAATATTTTGAAGCAACATTTTATAATGATGTATTATAGATAATGCTACATCACTAGTTACCGCCTCAATGCGTCTAATACCAGAAGCAATGCCATACTCTTTAGTAATTACAAACACACCAATTTCTCCGGTACGCGTAGCATGAGTTCCTCCGCATAATTCAGTAGAAAAATTCCCCATGCTTAAAACACGTACTATTTTATCATATTGTTTATTTCTCAGCATCACAACACCACTATTTCTCGCTACTTCTATTGGCATCTCATCAACTGCAATGGGAAAATTCTCCCAAATTTTTTCATTTACAATATTTTCTACTTTATTTATTTGTTTATTTTGCATTGCTTCATGATGATAAAAATCAAAACGTAAGTAACGATCGTTTACCAATGATCCCTTTTGTATTACATGAGGCCCAAGAATATGAAATAATGCAGCACGTAACAAATGTGTAGCAGAATGATTTAAAGAAATATTTTTCCTTTTATATTGATCTACTTGAGCAACTATTTCTTCTCCAAAGTTAATCGCACCACTTTTTACTATTCCTAAATGACCTATTATTTGACCATATTTTTTTGTATTAGTAACTTGAAAAACACCAGATGTAGTCTTTAATTGACCACAATCTCCTATTTGCCCCCCAGACTCTCCATAAAACGGAGTACTATTTAAAATTACTATCCCTTCTTCTTCTGAAGAAATTTTATTTACTAATTTGTTTTCTTGAAATAATGCTATTACTCGAGATTTACAAATAAGTTCATTATATCCAATAAATATATTCGATATATCACAACGCGATATATTTTCGCAAGTTGCATCAAATTTATTTGATGCTTTGGTGCATTTTTTTTGTATTATCATAGATCGATCAAATCCTACTTGATCTACGTGTATACCACGTTTTAAACAAATATCTTTAGTTAATTCTAACGGCAATCCATAAGTATCATATAAATAAAACGCTATTTCTCCTTTTAAAATATTTCCTGTTAATTGCACCAATTGCTTTTCTAATAACTCTAAACCTCTTTTTAAAGTATCTTCAAATAATTTTTCTTCAGTAATTAAAATTTTTTCTATAAAGTTTTTGCTTGCATATAATAACTCAGCTATATGATTCATATGTTCAATCAGAGGGGTTACTAATTTATAAAAAAAAATATCATTTATACCTAATCTTTTCCCATGAAGAATTGCTCTACGAATAATACGGCGTAATACATAACCACGCCCCTCGTTAGAAGGAATCACTCCATCTTGAATTAAAAATGAACATGCACGAATATGATCAGCTATTACATACAAAGATCTATTCATATAGATATCATCATTAACTTGAACAATTTCAGATATAGAAGATATTAATTTTTTGAATATATCAATAGAATAACTACTATGCACTCCCTGTAATATTGAAGTAATGCGTTCTAAACCCATTCCAGTATCTACTGAAAACATAGGCAGCGATAAAAGAAGACCATTTTCTTGACGATAAAATTCCATAAACACTAAATTCCAAATTTCAACATACCTCTCTCCGAATCCTTCCAGACTACCAGGAGGTCCTCCATAGAATCGATCTCCATGATCATAAAATATCTCTGAACACGGCCCACACGGCCCAACATTTCCCATCTGCCAAAAATTATCAGAATCACAAAAATCATTAATATTGCTACCAATTTTAACAACATGTTCATTAGGAATATCTATTTTTTTTACCCAAATATCATAAGATTCACAATCACGACTGTGCACTGTGACCCATAGTTTATTTTTAGGTAAATTAAACCAATGAGGATCAGTTAATAACTCCCAAGCAAACTGAATAGCTTCATCTTTAAAATAATCCCCAAAACTAAAATTACCTAACATCTCAAAAAATGTTAAATGTCGTTCAGTATATCCAACATTATCCAGATCATTATGCTTACCTCCAGCACGCACACAACGTTGAGCGGTAGCAACACGCCTAAATAATGGCTTATCAATACCTAGAAATACATTTTTAAACTGATTCATACCAGAATTAGTAAACAACAAAGTTTGATCGTTATTAGGAATTAAAGTACTACCTAAAACAATTTCATGTCCTTTTCTTTTAAAAAAATTAAGAAATTCTTGACGAACATCACCAATATTTTTGTACATACAGATATAAATTCCATCATGGAACAAAAATTCATACACATACAAATTATATAATTACACATTATAAATAATTTTCAAAAATATAAAAAAATCAAAACTAAAGAACATTATTTATATTTCATGTATATGAAAAATTCATTTTACTTATAAAAATTTGCTAATTACTACTAACAATAGAATTACTTATTATTCTACAAATAAATGTTAAAAAATACAAAGTTTTATTAATATACACCAATATTTTTATATATAAATACCCATAATCATGAAACCATTTAAATAAAATTAAAAAATTAGTTCCACAAAAATTTATAATATAAATAGAAAAATTTCTAATAGCTAATACATATATATTTAATTGCATACTATAAACTATAGTATGCGTACATACATAATTTTATTGCTAGTAAAATTAATTATCATCTATACATAGATGATATATCTTCTCGAATATTTATTATTTTAAATATATTTTCTATACATAATGAAAAAAATAAATGTAACTACAATCTTAATTCAACACAAATTACTTATCAAAATCACACTCCAACAAAGTACTATCTATTTATATACATAAATATTACGTACAAGACACAGTTAATTCTAAGATAATTACATACAATTAATGCTTACAAAATAAAATATAAACATACATATATCTGTAGATATATCGAATACTAGACTATAAACTACTAAAATTAAGATATTAAAATATAATAAAAAAAATCAAAAACATAAAACAACATTTATTTATATAAATACACATTTATATACTTAAATTTTAAAATGTTAATTCATAAATAATTTTAAATTATCTATTTGGAAGGTAAAATAAAGGATCTACAGATTTTCCTTTATATCTAATTTCAAAATGTAATTTTACTTCATTAGTTCCACTATTACCCATAGTAGCAATTTTATCACCCATTTGAACTTTTTGTTGTTCAGTAACTAATATCATATCATTATGCGCATACGCGCTAAGATAATCTCTGCCATGCTTAATAATAATCAAATTACCATATCCTTTCAATGTACTACCAATATATACTACCCTGCCATCAGCAGCAGCTAATATAGGTTGACCTAGCATTCCAGATATATCAATCCCTTTATTACCTCTCTCAGTATCAGAAAAAACATTAATAATTGTACCATTTGTTGGCCAATACCAATATTTAGTCATCTCTAATTCTGACACTTCTGATCCATAAAACATATCATGAGATATTTTCATATCAGAAAAACTATTTTTATTCGTTCGAAAAAAAAATAATTGTTTTTTAATAAAAAGAAACATTACCTTCACAGGATTATCGCTATTTTTAAAAAAATTTAAAAATTTTCTCGATATTTTTTCTAAATACGACCATATGATGGTATCATCATATAATTTTAAAACTTGACCTGCTTTTAATACATTTATATCTTTAATATTATTTATTTTTGCCAAATTTAAGCAATCATTTCCTGTAATCCAAGCAATGTAAAATAAAGTATCACCAGTTCTTACTGTATATATAAATTCATGATAAGAATTATAATTTGTATTATTATATTCATGAACACCAGTAATGGACTTCTTCTTTTGTTGAGATTGTATATTTATGTCTTTTTCTTTATTTTGAAGCATATAGCTATTAACATCAGAATCCATGGAACATGACGCAACTTCACTATAGTGTCTATAGGCGCTATTGCTAGAACATCCTGCCAGCAACACAAGAATCACCATTCTATACATTATTGATGTACTATCTAGCATAATAGATATACTGAGCTCCTTTACTCCCTTGTTTATTCTCTATTGACAATGTTTGTTCATCTAAAAGATGAACAAACTACACACGCACAACAGCACCCATTCAATACTGTTATCTAACATATGTGTATTTTGATATATCAAACAGACCAAATAAACAGCTCTATAGCCTATTTAGGCTTACATATCTACATAAGTAGTATGTAGATCACAATATATAGCATCTATTTCAAAAATAAAAACAATAAGAATCATCGTATAATAATTACTTAAATATCCTTATAATTTTTCAAAAGTTACATAATTTAAATAGATTTTCTATAATATACAGAATTCATTAAAATTTATTATTTCTATAATTATAACAAATAAATATTTTTTATAATTTAAATAATTTTAAATGTACTTATACACTATTAATTTTAATCCTCATAGATATATAGATATATATAAAATACTCAATACCATAATATACACATTCCTATTATACATATCTGTTTTATTATAGGCTGACTAGAATGAAATACTATATTATAGTAATCACAGTAATAAGAATAACACTGTAAGATAAAGAATATTAATCTATAGATATAGATATGTCTGAATGTATATAACTTACATATTGAATTTTTACTGTTTTATAAAATATTAACATGATAATAACGCTATTGCTATACATGCGATACCTTCGGACCGACCAATATATCCCAACGCATCAGTAGTAGTAGCTTTTATGTTGATATTATTTATTAAACAATTTAAGTCTGAAGAAAGATGCTGACGCATCTGATAAATATATGTATTTATTCTTGGAATTTGCAAGATTACAGTAATATCTATATTACCTAATGAGTATCCTTGCATACTAACTTTTTCCCAAGCAATTCGTAACAATTTTCGACTATCTACATTATTATATTTAGCATCAGTATCTGGAAACATTGCTCCAATATCACCAAAACAAGCAGCGCCTAATAAAGCATCAATTAGCGCATGCACCAACACATCACCATCAGAATGCGCTTTTATTCCTGTCACATAAGGAACATTCACCCCTCCAATAATAAGCGAACGACATCCACCAAATTGGTGCACATCACAACCATAACCAATACGCAACATATTTTCACAAACCTATTAAGTTTTTTTATTGTATAATTTAGATAAATAAAAACGAGCTAATTTTAAATCATCTTGATAAGTAACTTTTATATTATCTGATCGACCTTGTATCAAAATAGATGTGTAACCACAATATTCTACCGCCGATGCTTCATCAGTAATAACAACTTTATTTTTTAAAGCTTTTTTAAGACAACATTTTAAGAGATCATAATTAAATAACTGTGGAGTTAAAGCATGCCACAAATTCTCACGATCTACAGTATATCTTATAACATTAGTCCCATAATACGTTCGTTTGATAGTATTAGAAATTGGTATTGCTAAAATTCCACCTATTTGAGAAAATTTTGTGATTTCGAAGAGTCTTAATAAATCTTCATCACGCAAACAAGGACGTACAGCATCATGCACAATCACCCAAACTGATTTTTTCACATGTTCTAACCCAGCCATCACTGAATCCGCTCGTGTTTGTCCTCCAATAACTACACTAACTCTAGGGTCATACGAAATAGATAATTGACGAAACCAACGATCACTTGCATTTACTACTACTATACAATGACGGATACACGACTGATACAACAAAACACTAATAGAATGCTCTATCAAAGTTTTATCACCTATTGTACAATATTGTTTTGGCAATATATTATTCATTCGTTTCCCAGTGCCTGCTGCTGGAAGAATAGCGGTGATATCTGGAAATTTTTTTTCAACACATTCAGTATAAACGACCATAGATACCAATGTACATGAAGCCAACATTAATATTTAATTAATTAACATTAATATCAGAATTTTGTTAAATAAAAAGTTTCATGGAGCTTAATCATACCAAGATCAAATCTTGCTCGTTCCTCAATTGCTTCATATCCATGAAGCAATTCATGAATTTCATATAACAATTTATTATTACGAATCTTCATTTGGTCAATGTTATTGATGCTCTTAAATAACTTAATTGTATTATGGATATGTATTAAATCATAAATACCATTTTTCCCTAACCAAAGCGAATACTGTAACCAAACAAACAAAGCTAATAACAGACAACTTAATTTGTTCATGTTTGCTCCACCAATTTATTATATTATATATATCAGTATCAAATGTATCTACACACATTCAACATATCATCGTAATTATTACCATTGCATATAATACATTTTAAAATAAATTAATTCAAAAAATTATTATAAATTATTACAAAAATATCCCTTTTATAAAAAATTTATTTCAATTTAACACATAAAATAACTTTCATTATAAAAAAATAATCCTTTTAAAATACAATTATTTTAATACCTATTATAATAAAAAAATTATTGTAAAACTATTAATTCATAAAGTTATAGAATATGTTATTTAACGTGATAACTTTTTTTTAAACAAAGATGCAAGAAAAGATGATCGCAATACTTGATTAGTTAATTCTATTATTGATTTTTTACCATCCAAATATATATCTGGTTTTTTTGGTCTTTCGTAAGGAGCACTTATACCAGTAAAATTTTCTATTTCTCCAGATCTAGCTTTTTTATACAAACCTTTTGGATCACGTCGTTCGCAAACATGTAAGGGTGTGTCAACAAAAATTTCAATGAAATGATTACCAGGCAACATACTACGTACCATTTTACGCTCAGAATGATAAGGAGAAATAAAGCTAGCCAGAACCACCACACCAGCATCAACCATCAAGCGTGCTATTTCTCCTACTCGACGTATATTTTCATGCCGATCATAACTACTAAATCCTAAATCTCTACATAATCCATGTCGCATATTATCTCCATCCAATATATATGTACTAATTTTTCTATGATATAATTTTTTTTCTAAAACGCTAGCTAAAATTGACTTACCAGACCCTGACAAACCTGTAAACCATAATAATATAGCACGATGTTTATGTAAAAGCTCACGATCCTTCCGTTTTATACAATGATTATACCAAAAAACATTTTTGTTAGAAATACAATTAATATTTTTATTTATCATTATATAGTAATCATCATGATAAATCTTGGATTTTCCAATGAGGAAAATGAAGACGAATGAACTTATGCAATGCTAATTCAAAGTCACTATAATTTTTATTATGTTCAAACTTATCGCGCACAATAGGAGTACGAACCATTCCCGCTCCTACAGTGTCATTGGTCAACAAATCAATAAATATCATGTTACCAGTTACTGGATAACGAGAGTACTGATCTAATATCAATGGTTCATCAAATAACAACTTTATCACTCCAACCCCATTAAGGGGTATCGTCTTTGTATCTTGGGGCTGTAAGGTATGCATATCTATTTGATATTCTATATTTTTTACTTGTGCTCTTACAGTTTTAGTAGCAGTTTTAACATTAAAGTATTGATTTTTTTTTAATTCTTCTTTTCTCATCCAAACAACATCCACTAAGGCATACTGAACAGGCTCAACAATTGCATGCGCATCAATTATCATATCCCCGCGACTAACATCAAGATCATCTTCTAAAGTTATAGTAATTGCCTCTCCAGCTACAGCATGCATTTGATCTCTATCAAATACAATAATACGTTTGATAGTAGAAATAGTATTTGACGGAAAAACACTAATGCTCTGTCCGACATGTACATAACCAGACGCAATCGTACCAGAATAGCCTCTAAAATCTAAATTATGACGAATCACATACTGTACCGGAAAACGTAATTCTTGGTTTTCAAAATATGAAAAACTATTAATGTGAATATTTTCTAATATATCCAACAAAGTGGGCCCATCATACCACTTCATATTTGTTGATAACGTTGTAATATTATCTCCGTCTAAAGCAGATATTGGAATAAATTTAGTATTTATATTAGTAGATAATTGCTTTGTAAACTCTAAATATTCTTCATTAATTTTTTGAAATATCTTTTGATTATAATTTATCAAATCCATTTTATTAATCGCTACTATAATGTAGCGAATCCCTAAAAGCATAGTTATAAACCAATGTCTTCTAGTTTGACTCTGTATCCCTTTACGAGCATCAACTAATAAGATAGCCAATTCACTAGCAGACGCGCCAGTAACCATATTTTTTGTATATTCTACATGCCCCGGAGTATCAGCAATGATAAATTTACGTTTTTTAGTAAAAAAATAACGATATGCAACATCTATAGTAATACCTTGCTCACGTTCTGATTGTAATCCATCGATCAATAATGCTAAATCTAACTTATCTTTTTGAGTACCAATTTTTTTGCTATCCGAATGAAGAATAGATAATTGATCATCATAAATTTGATAAGAATCATGTAATAAACGTCCTATCAAAGTACTTTTCCCATCGTCTACGCTACCACACGTAATAAAACGTAACAATATTTTATGTTGTTGTACATATAAATAATTTTCAATCCCTCCATGACTGATAATTTCCTGTTCTACGGTACTAATCATAATTATTTCCTAAAAATAACCTCGACGTTTCTTAATTTCCATAGATCCAGATTGATCAAAATCAATGATTCTCCCTTGACGTTCACTTTTATTAGAAATTAACATTTCTTCAATTATCTTAGGTAAAGTTTCTGCGCGAGATTCTATCGCCCCGGTTAATGGCCAACATCCCAAGGTACGAAATCGTATCATACGTTTTTCTATAATTTCCCCAGGCTGAAGATCAATACGATTATCATCTACCATAATTAAATTACCATCTCTACATATCACAGGCCTATTTTTGGCTAAATATAGAGGTACTATATCAATTTTTTCAAAGAAAATATATTGCCAAATATCTAATTCCGTCCAATTAGATAACGGAAATGCACGAATACTTTCTCCTTTATTAATTATCCCATTATAATTATACCATAACTCTGGGCGTTGCTTTCTAGGATCCCAGCGATGAAACATATCTCTAAACGAATAAATTCTCTCCTTAGATCTAACTTTTTCCTCATCACGACGGGCGCCTCCAAAAGCTGCATCAAATCCATACTGATGTAATGCTTGTTTCAGCCCCTCGGTTTTCATAATGTCTGTATGTTTAGCGCTTCCATGAATAAATGGATTAATCCCCATAGATACGCCATCTAAATTTTTATGCACTAAAAGTTCAAACCCATGAGATTGAGCAGTATTATCACGAAATACATACATCTCATGAAATTTCCAACCAGTATCTATATGCAATAAAGGAAAAGGCAATGTGCTAGGATAAAACGCTTTTCGTGCTAAATGTAACATAACCGAAGAATCCTTACCTATAGAATACAGCATAACTGGTTTACAAAACTCAGCGACCACTTCACGAATAATATAGATACTTTCTGACTCTAATTTATTCAAATACGTAATATACTTTTTATTTTGTACCATATATTATCCTTTTAATTTACATTGAATGAGCAATCAAATAAGTTGGACAGTAATTCAGTGCTTTCTGACCAAACCAATGCATTTGACTATGCAATGATACAACATCTCCGATCACTAACAAGGAAGGATAATCAGCTATTCGTGTTAATTTTTCCAAATCAATTAAGGTGCCAATTAAAATCTTTTGATTTTGATATGTCCCCCGACTGATTACAGCTACCGGAGTATTTATACTGCGTCCATGAATAATTAAATTATTCCTAATATTTAAAGCATTAATCTTACCCATATAAATTATCAATGTTCGTTGATAATCTGACAAAGCGGCCCAGTTAACCTGATTATCACCATTTGCATTATGACCTGTCATAAAAACAACACTATGAGCATACTTTCTGTGAGTTAACGGAATACCAGCATAAGCTGTAACACCAATACCTGCCGTAATACCGGGAACTACTTGAAAAGAAATACCTGCCTTTGATATTATTTCTAATTCCTCTCCGCCTCTACCAAAAACGAATGAATCTCCTCCTTTAAGCCTGACAACTTTATTTCCTTTTTGTGCCAATCGTACTATAAACTGATTCAATTCTTTTTGAGACATTGAGTGATCTCCAACACGTTTTCCAACACAAATTTTATTAGCATCCTTACGAGCTAAATCTAAAATCTCTGAATTTACCAAATAATCATATAGTATTACATCCGCTTGTTGCATTACTTGCAACCCTCTAATAGTTAATAATCCTATATCTCCAGGGCCTGCTCCCACTAATGTTACATTACCTTTTTTATTATTATTTCCAACATCATTATTAAGAGTGTACTTAAAAACTTTATTTGCTTCTTCAGGTCGACCTTGTTCAATTAAAGTAGCAATATGACCATTATAAAATATTTTCTCCCAAAACCGACGTCTAAGTACCACATCTACGATATGCTGTCGTACTCGAGACCGCCATATTCCAGCTAATTTTGATAAAAAACCTAGAGATTTTGGCAATAAAGATTCAAATTTTTCACGTAAAATACGCACTAATATAGGCGCTGTTCCACAAGAAGAAATTCCTATTAAAATAGGATCACGATCAATAATGGCAGGAAATATACATGAACATTTATTCTTATCATCCACAGTATTTATTAAAATATGACGTTTTTCAGCATTCTGATATATCAAAGCGTTTAATTTAGCATTATTGGTTGTCACAATTACTAATATTACCTTGTCTAGCATTATAGGTTGAAATTTTTTTTCAATCCAACTGATATTTTGTTTGAACAAAACTTTTTTTAATTCTGTACAAAGAGTTGGGGCTATTATTGTGATCATAGCCCCAACTCTTTGTAATATTTTTATTTTACGTGCAGCAACTATACCCCCTCCAACTACTAACACTGGCCTATTTTTAAGATCAATAAATAATGGTAAATATTCCACAAAATTATGTTTATATTCAGATTTAATTAATATTGACAAACTCTGTTTATATATAATATTATTTATAAAAGCTAAAAATATAAATACAATGACATTAAATTATACATATATTTTTTCATACCTATGATATTTCATTTTTAAAAACTTAATATCTTATATTCACAAATAATATGCCCATTCGCCATACATACTTTCATAATTATTAAAATACACATGATTATGTTTTAAACATGGATACTACTACCAAACAAACGTATATTATTTCTAACGTACTTATTGTATAGCAATGTATATAAAAATTATATTATATAATAGTAATATACAAATACTAAATTTCAATCAATAATATGTAAACCACATTCACGTTGTAACCCAAAAAACCGTGTATCCTCTTCCTTCATACCAGGTTCCCATTTTTTGCTAGTATGTACATCTCCTATTGATAAGTACCCTTGTTTCTGCAATGGATGATACTCTAAAGAATGTTGGTTAATATATCTATGAATTTGAGAAGTATTCCAATCAACAATGGGTAAAAATTTAAACATTCCATTCTGAATAGTTATTATTGGTAATTTTTTACGACTATCTGATTGATCTCTCCTTAATCCTGCAAACCATGTTTTCACCTTAAGCGTTTTTAATGCACGATGCATAGGTTCAATTTTATTAATAGTATTGTATTGTTGTATGCCTTTTATGCCTTGTTCCCATAATTTACCATATCGTGCTTCTTGCCATGCTGCAGATTGCTTGGGAGAAAATACATGTAAATTCAATTGCATTTTTTTTGTTAGTCGATCAATAAATCGATATGTTTCTGGAAATAAATAACCAGTATCAATTAAAATAATTGGGATATTAGGATAATAATAAGTAATTAAATGCAAACTAACTAATGACTGAATGCCGAAGCTTGAAGATAATATTGCCTGATTAGGTAGATATTCTACAGCCCATTTACATCTATCTGCTGTTTTTAAAGATTCCAAGTATTGATTTATTTTCATTAATACCAATGCTTGTTCATTTATATCTAACGAATTGAGTTCTGCAAAAGTCCAACAATGATTAATGATATTTAATGATTTATTCATAAAAATCTTTTTCAGAATTTGTAACAGCATTAACTATCCCTGATCTTACTACATAATCTCCATAAGATTCTTGATCGGTTCTTTCTCGTGCCCAACTACTAATGGTCATATCAAGAATGTTTAAAATGTCATTTTCTGTGATATTTTCTCTATATAATCGAGGAATACGCGTACCAATACTATTGCCTCCCAAATAAAGATTATAACGTCCAATAGATCTGCCTGTTAATCCAATTTCTGATAACATCGCACGAGCACAACTATTTGGACACCCTGTTACCCGCAAAATAATAGCATCTTTCTCTAATTTGTATTTTAACATGATATTTTCTATCTTAGTAATAAATTCCGGTAAAAATCGTTCTGCTTCTGCCATTGCTAATGGACAAGTAGGAAGCGCTACACATGCCATAGATGCTTTTCGTTGCGGCGTGATATCATCATTCATGATACCATATTTTTGCAATATACTCTCAACCATCCGTTTATTGTCCTTAGATACTTCAGAGATAATTAAATTTTGATTTGTAGTTAACCTAAAAGACCCTGAATGTATTCGTGCAATTTCTGCAATCCCACGTTTTAATAACTTATGAGGATCATTGTTTGATATTCTTCCGTTTTCAATAAACAAAGTAAGATGCCAATAATGATCAATACCTTGGATCCATCCAAATCGATCTCCTCTATCTGTAAATATATAAGGATGTATCGGATGAAATTTTACTCCAGAACGGCGTTCAACCTCTGCTTTAAATGTAGTTACCCCAACTCTAATCAAAGTATACTTCGTTTTAGCATGTCTACGATCGGATCTATCCCCCCAATCTCTTTGTGTTGTAACAACTGCTTCTGTAATCTTTAAGATATCCTGTGCAGCAATATATCCAAATTCACTAGCTTTAAGAGGATATGTGGTAACATCACCGTAAGTCATTGCTAATCCTCCTCCAACTAATACATTAAAACCAACTATCCGATTAATTTTATCGTCCTTGATAGCAATGAAACCAAGGTCATTAGCATGAATGTCCACATCATTTACAGGTGGTATTGCAATTGCTATTTTAAATTTACGAGGTAAATAAGCAGCACTTAAAATCGGCTCAAAATCTATAGATTCTGTTTTTTCTGCATCCAACCAAATTTCTGCATATGCACGAGACTTCGGTAATAAATGAGCAGAAATACTTTTTGCTAATTCCCACACCTGATGATGGAATGCTGATTCCATTGGATTAGCTGTACATATCACATTACGATTTACATCTCCAGCAGTCGCGATAGAATCCAAACCTAATTTATTCAATAAACGGTGCATAATTTTTAATTTAGGTTTTAAAAGACCATGTAGTTGAAAAGTTTGTCGAGTGGTAAGACGTATCGTTCCGTATAAAGTATATTTTTCTGAAAAATCATCGATAGCTAACCATTGTTCTGGCATAATTACGCCACCCGGTAAACGACAACGTAACATCATATTAATTAATGGTTCTAATTTTTGATTTGCTCGTTCCACACGTACATCTCGATCATCTTGTTGATACATGCCATGAAATCTAATTAATTGAGCATCTTTTGTATTAAAACCACCTGTTAAATTATTATCTAAATTTTGAGCAATAGTACCTCTTAAAAAATTACTTTCTTGTTTCATTCGCTCATTATCTGACAATAACATTGCATTGGTATTATCATGATTATTGTTGTATTCTTCTTTACTCATTAGTAAATATCTCTCTGATAACGATGTTGCATCCTCATTTCATGCCAAAATTCATTTGCCTTATCTACATTCATACCTCCGTGCTTACATGTTAATATGACTAAAGCTTTGTCTACATCTCTAGCCATATTTTTAGCATCTCCACATACATAAATATGAGCTCCTTCTTGAATCCATGACCAAAGTGCAACACTATTTGTTAACAATTTGTTTTGTACATAAATCTTATCATGTTGATCTCTAGACCAAGCTGTATCAATTTTGGTTAACAACCCATCTCTGAAATAACGTTGCCATTCAATCTGATAAAGAAAATCATCTGTAAATCTTAAATTCCCAAAAAACAACCAATTTTTTCCTGATGCAGCATCTACAGATCGTTGTTGCATAAATGCACGAAACGGAGCAATACCTGTCCCGGCTCCAATCATAATCACTGGAACATTAGGACTTTTTGGTAATCTAAAATTATTATTAGCTTCAACAAAAATGCGTATTTCATCATTCTCTTGTATACGATCCACTAAATAACCACTAGCACCACCTGTTCTAAAACGTTCATTTGTTGTATAACGTACTACGCTCACAGTAATATGTACTTCCTCTCCTACTTCTGATTGAGCAGATGAAATAGAATAAAATCGAGGTTTCATAGGGCATAATATTTGCAATAAATTCTGAGGTGTTATCGTAATGGATACACGATGCATCATATCAATAATGGGCGTATTTAAAATAAATTTATTTAATTTTTCTTGATTGTTGCATAAATCAATCAACATTTTATCTTGAGCAATAGTAGCTATATTTTTTACGAAAACAGGGGTATTGTGCGTTAATTCATAATATTTTACCAACGCTTCACGCAGAGATATTAGTTTTTCTTTAATTTTTACCTGTTCAGTTCCGTTCAAGTTTAACAATTCTAATAATTCATTAATAAGATCTACATCATTTTCATACCATACTCCCAACGAGTCTCCTGGTTGATAATGTAAGTTAGAATCAGTAATATCGATTTCTAAATGATGCACATCTTTTAACGAATTACGACTGGTAATTTTTTGTCGTGTTAACACATGAGCCACCAAAGGACATTCTTTATTATATATAACGTGATTTACACGTTTAATACCACAAATATTATTACTTTGATTAAATATGGAAGTAGCAGTCATTATCTTATTTTTCAATAAAAGAACTATTTTTTTTCTCCATATATTTGCTGCTTCTTTAAAATCAACATCGACGTCCACTCGATCACATAACCGATGAGCTCCAAGCTCTTCTAATCTACAATCAAAATCTTTTCCAGCTTTAGCAAAATATTCATATGACTGATCACCAAAACTGAATACAGCAAAATGTGTATTTTCCATTCTAACTGCTCTATTAGAAAATAAATATTTATATAACGCAACTGCTTCTTCTGGAGGTTCTCCCTCTCCATAAGTAGAAGTGATGATAATTAATAATGTTTCTTTATAAATTTGTTTAAATTTATAATCTCCAGCATTAAATAATACTACATCCAAATTCACTAAATTAATATCATCACGTAATTGTTCAGCTAATTGACGTGCATTACCAGTTTGAGAAGCAGATATCAAAGTAATTTTTTTATTAAAACAAACATCTGCAGTTTTAGCATTTTTAGAAATATCAGTTATTTTATCAGATACTACGACATTAGTTAATCCCCATAAGTATCCTGATATCCAAATCAATTGAGCACTAGACAAAGTAATAAAAAACGATTGAATATAATCTAATTGTTCTGCGGTTAATGGCATGACTTCATTACGTGTAATTTTTTTCATCATTAAATTAAACTACTTAATATTCTCTTATATCGAATAAAGCAAAAAACATAATCATACATTATATACATTGCATAAAATATTTATATATCCATATCACTCATTTTCCTTGAAAATTAAATAACACAAATCACTAACACATATAAATACATTTATTTTTGATTAATTTTTAGATCTAATCGATAAATATTGTTTCAGAATTATTTATTGTCACTGTTTAAAATAATATAAACCCAAATAAAATATAACAATCATACTATATTAGTAATACTTACTATTGCAGTATAATACTATTACAAATTGATTTATATAATCAATTATCGAATTCTTTTTAAACCAGAAGGAAATAATTTATTACATAATATAGTCAGTACATATTAAACATAAACCACATTACCATGTATATATTTCAAATACTGTAGATAATAAAACCTAACTGATAATGATAATTATATATGTTTATATAAATCAAATATTACTTGAATTCAAGAGCAGTTTTGAATTAGCACACCATTATTATTCCATTACAATACAGAAGTTCATGTCATTTCTTTTCTTCATAAAAGAAAGATGCATTTACATGGTTTTACACACATTTATAAATGTACTTCATTATATACTAGCTGTAGACATAAATTTTATTTTTTGAATCTATGAAATACACCTTTCTCCCCTAAAATTTCTTCTATACGAATCAATTGATTATATTTAGCTACACGTTCAGAACAACGAACAGGTCCAGCTTTTATCTGACCGGCAGAAGTACCCACTGCTATATCAGCAATACTTGTATCTTCAGTTTCTCCAGAACGATGTGAAATAATTGTAGCATATCCTGCATTTTTAGCTACCTTAATCGTTTCTAATGTTTCAGTTAATGATCCTATTTGATTACATTTAATTAAAATAGAATTTGCAATATTTCTGTTAATACCCGTTTGTAACAAACTTGAATTCGTCACAAATAAATCATCTCCTACTAATTGAATTTTATTACCAAGAACTTTAGTTTGATAAGCAAAACCATCCCAATCGTATTCACTCTGTCCATCTTCAATAGAAACTATTGAATATTTTTGCGCTAAAGATGACAAATAATGAGTAAATTCTTTAGAAGTAAAAAATTTTTTTTCACTTTTAATATTATATTTAATAGTAGATATATCAAATAATTCAGATGCAGCACAATCTATTGCTAATACAACATTCTCCCCTAAGATATAATTAGATTGTTCTATAGACTCTTTTATTAATTCTAACGCAGTAACATGGGAATGAACATTAGGAGCATATCCACCTTCATCGCCCAATTGTGTAGACATTCCTTTACTCTTTAATATTGACCCTAAAGTATATGATATTTCAGATCCCATCCGAATAGATTCCTTTATTGTTTTCGCCCCAATCGGTATAATCATAAACTCTTGAATATCTAAATTATTATCAGCGTGCTTACCACCATTAACAATATTCATCATAGGCAGTGGTATAACAAATGTATTATTCATTGATGTATCATATAAATCAGCAATATGCTGATATAGTGGAATATTTTTAAATGCTGCAGCTACTTTTGCAACTGCTAAAGAAACACTCAAAATGGCATTAGCACCAAATTTTGATTTATTATTGGTTCCATCTAAATCTATCATTATAGTATCAATGATACGTTGCTGTGTCACATCTATGCCTATTAATGCGTTACGAATAGGTCCATTCACAGAATTTACCGCTTTTTCTACACCTTTTCCAAAAAAACGATTCTTATCACCATCCCGTAGCTCTAAAGCTTCTTGAGAACCAACAGATGCTCCAGATGGTACGGATGCTAATCTAGCACCACCTTTAACATATACTTCAGCTTCCACTGTTGGATTACCACGAGAATCAATCACCTCACGTCCAATAATATTTAAAATCTTAGGCATATATATATCCTTTCTAACTAATTTATATCTTTAATTATAAACTAAACAAAATAGTATCATAAAAATCGAATCATAAACGCTAAATACATTTATTATGACGATATTGATATTCTATTGCAGCTTTTATAAAACCTATGAACAAAGGATGACCCTCTCGGGGTGTAGAATTGAACTCGGGATGAAATTGACTACCTATAAACCATGGATGATTCGAATACTCAATTACTTCCACTAAATTATTCTTTTCGGAAAAACCAACACAACTCAACCCAGCATATTTTATGTTCTTCAACAACATGTTGTTCACTTCATAACGATGTCGATGACGTTCTAATATAGTACTTTTACCATATATTTTATGCGTCAAACTACCCTTAATTAAACAACATACTTGATTTCCTAAACGCATTGTACCGCCCAAATTAACATTACTACCATGCATCATCATAACACCATTTTCATCTCTACACTCAGTTATTAAAGCGATGATTGGGAATTTACAGTTAGTTACAAATTCTGTAGAATTGGCATCTGATATTCCAGCGACATTACGAGCAAACTCGATCAACGCTACTTGCATGCCTAAACAAATCCCAAAATACGGTATATTATTTTCTCTAGCATATTGAGCAGATAAAATTTTTCCTTCCACTCCGCGATAACCAAATCCTCCAGGCACTAAAATAGCATCCAAACCCTTCAATGTTCTCTCTATACCTAATTTTTCCACATCCTGAGAATTAATAAGACGAATATTTACGACACACCGATTTTTTATGCCGGCATGCTTCAATGCTTCTGTCACTGATTTATAAGCATCTACCAATTCGATATATTTGCCAACCATACCTACAGTAACTGCTTCTATAGGATGTTCTTGATAATAAATTACTTTCTCCCAATCTGATAAATTTGCCTCAGGACAATTCAAATTAAAACGCTTACAAATATAATCATCTAATCCTTGAGACTTAAGTAAGGCAGGTATTTTATAAATTGAATCCACATCTTGAAGAGAAATTATCGCTTGTTTAGGTACATTACAAAATAAAGAAATTTTTTTTCTTTCACTATTACTTATTACACGATCAGATCTACAAATTAAAATATCAGGTTGAATACCAATAGACAACAATTCTTTTACTGAATGTTGTGTTGGTTTTGTTTTTAGTTCTCCAGATACCGCAATAAACGGTACCAATGTTAGATGTATATATAAAATTTGTTCTCTATGTATCTCTATTACCATTTGTCTAATAGCTTCTAAAAAAGGCAATGATTCAATATCACCTACTGTTCCACCTACCTCCACAAGTAAAATATCATAATTAGAAGCACCTGCTATAAGCGATTTTTTTATGGTATCAGTAACATGGGGAATAATCTGTATCGTAGCTCCTAAAAAGTCACCACGACGTTCTTTCCTTAAAACATCTGCATAAATTCTACCAGCAGTAAAATTATTATAATGCCTCATTTTAGTACGAATAAAACGCTCATAATGTCCTAAGTCTAAATCAGTTTCTGCTCCATCTTCAGTAATAAATACCTCTCCATGTTGCACAGGGCTTATTGTACCAGGATCAACATTAATATAAGGATCTAATTTGATTATAGTTACACTAAGACCGCGGGCCTCTAAAACTGCAGCTAAAGACGCTGTAGTAATACCTTTACCTAAAGATGATACTACTCCACCAGTTACAAAAATATAATTAATTCTCACATATCAACCCAAACTATATATATATATTTAATTTTCATGACTTAAAAATCGCTATTAACCATGTCGGATGATTTTAGTTTAAATATTAATTTTTACATGTTACCTTTGTGCTCAAAATAAATTTTCTAATTACTCCGGAACATTATTCACCATCCCATAATAATTAACGACAAATAATTTAATACAAAGTATATATGTGCTATTACATGTTAAGTTATTTTAAAAATAAATAATAACATTTCTATTAAATACAATTGCAATGCGTTCTATCTATAACACTCAGAATCATTACTATATACAGTAATCATACCCATAACTTTTGATCCTGAAAAACATATAACTATAAAAAACACAATGTATACCGATAAAATCATTCAAATAATATTTAATCACCCTAATTATAAACAAACATAACATGTTCACTTTTTATATACTAAAAGACGAACCGCAACTGCAAGTATTCTTAGCATTCGGATTAATGACTATAAATCGAGACCCTTCTAATCCTTCATAATAATCTACAATACCTCCAAATAAATATTGTAAACTCATAGGATCTATCACTAAAATAGCACCATTATTTTCTATAATAGAATCATCATCAGAAATTTTATCATCCAAGGCAAATCCGTATTGAAAGCCACCACAACCCCCCCCTATAATGTAAATACGCAGTTTTAAATTTGAATTCTTTATTGTTTTATTTTTAATGAAAAACCTTACTTTACTAGCTGCAAAATCAGTCAATTGGATAGGGAATTTTACATCATTATTCATAATCACCAACCTTTTACATTGCAAAAAAATCCAATAATCAATCTTCCAGTAATTAAACAATCAATTGATAATTTTACACGTTTAATTTATTAAAAAATTGATTAACTATTAAAATTTTCACAAACAAAATATATACTTGCAAATAATATTATTTATATATTGCAAATATATATTTATTTATTCCTTTATATTATAAATATCTTGTAACTTTATAGTATTGACCAATTGCTGATTGTACGAAATTATCTTTGATTGTTTAAATGACTGTAATAATAATTGCCAGTCATTTACCCATACCGGCAATACCTGACAACAAATATTTTTATTATCATATAATGTAAAATTACCATAATTATCTAAAGGAATACACTGAATATCAGCAGGTGGTGTTAAGCGCAAAGGAGTAGGTTTTTTATGATCCAAATAAAGATTATACAGAGTTAATGCGCCACTAGTGCCTGTTAATTGAGTTCTTCCATTATTGTCACGTCCCAACCAAATTACAGTTACCTCTGTACCATCAATGCCAACAAACCAGCTATCACGAAGATCATTAGTAGTGCCAGTTTTAGCGGCCAACTGAGAATAAGGAAATTTTACAGATAAAATATAAGAAGTTCCTCGTACTACTACTTGTTGCATCGCATATAACATTAAATAAGCTGCTTGAGGAACAATAACACGCTCTATCTTAGAAAAATGTTGATATAACACTACATCTTCTTCGTTCATAACATAGTCAACAGATGATAAAGCAGAATATTGGCCGCCACTAGCAATAGTTTGAAATTCTTGAGCCACTTCTATAGGGGTTAAACTAATAGATCCTAAAAGGATCGATGGAAATAAAGAAATACAATTAGGCGAAATACCCAATTTTACTAAAATATCAGAAACAATTTCTAACCCTATTGTCATTCCCAAGTGAATAGTAGGTACATTGAGAGATTTAATAAACGCATCAACCAATGTAACTTTTCCTCTAAACTTTCGATCATAATTTTTAGGAGACCAAATCACTCCATTAGGCTGTCTCAAATCAATCGGTTCATCAGCGATCCATGTATTCAAGTGATACTTATTAGGATCACTTAAAGCTGCTAAATAAGTTGCTAGTTTTGCTAATGAACCAATAGCACGACGCGCATACATGGCACGATTAAATCCATAAAAATGAGGATCAGATCCACCTACCATAGCCCGTACTTTTCCGCTAAATCGATCTACTACAACTATAGCTCCTTCCAAATCTTTTAAATTATAATAATGCCTTAGTTTATGGATACCTACTACCATTGCTTTTTCTGCTGCCTTTTGAGAAATGGGATCTAACGTAGTAAATATTTTTATTCCAGAAAAATCATGAATTTGATTAACATTTTGTATTTCTTCATTGACCATTTGTATGAAAGAGGGCTGTAAAATCAATACCTTATCTTTTAACTGAGTTCCTAAAGGACGCGCACTAAGAATAACACATATTTTTTTTTTAATAATATTTCTATGTTCCAATAATTTAAGTATTAGATTTCGGCGCTCCAAAGTTATTTGTGGATTTTTCCAAGGATTATATAAAGACGCGCCTTTTATCATCCCCACTAACATTGCTTGTTGATCTATGCTTAATTCATTTACTGGTCGCCCAAAATAATAAAAACTAGCTAAAGGAAATCCACGAATCTGATCATTTCCATTTTGACCAAAATATATCTCATTTAAATATAACTCAAGAATACGATCTTTACTACATCGATGATCAAAAATTAAAGCCATGTAGGCTTCATTAAATTTACGCCAAAAAGATTGCTTATTGTTCAAAAATAAATTTTTTACTAATTGTTGTGTTAAAGTGCTTCCACCTTGTACAGTGCGACCAGAAACAATATTAGCTAAAAAAGCACGACCGATAGAAGATATCTTAATTCCATCATGCCGATAAAAATGACGATCTTCAACAGCTAATAACATATCTATCAGTATATCTGGAAAACCAGATCTTGGTATAAATAACCTTTGTTGTCCATTAGGAGCACACAGAATAGATATAATCTTGGGGTCCAAACGAAATAATCCAAAATCATTCTTTGTATCTTGGTTATAAATGCGGAGTAATTTTTCTTGATTAAAAAAAAAGGTTACATGCATTTCTCCTTCTTCTCCGCTTGGAAAATTAAAAGCCCTACGCAATAACTCAATATTATTATCATGCACAACAAATTCTCCTGAATGAGTAATTTTGTCTACTTGACGATACCGTAGCACTTCTAATAAATGAATCATGTCGTTCTTATTATACAATATATTAGGTTCTACATCAATCATACGACTATAAATAATAGTCGGTAATTTCCAAACTTTTCCATTAATACGGTTTTGAATCTTCTTATCTAAAAACACTCCATATGCTGCCATTAAAATTATAATAAACGAAAACACACATATTGCGATACACAAAAAATGTAGAGTGTGCCACACAATAACAGAACGATAATTATATGGTAATTGACTCATAAAATTATGCTTATATATATAATACTATTTTCAGATAGGTTATTACACCTATGTATCAATTTTAATGATCTTTTTCGCTACATATAATAATATGTTATGTGATACTCATATCAATTTACAACAATCTACACCTACTATTAAATAATAGGAATTATATTTTTTATTTCAAATACATGAAGTATCATGCTTTGTTTTTCTAATTAATCAACATAAATAAGTATGTAAAATTTGATTTGCGCATGAAGATCAAATCACATTTTATAATAACTCATACTCTAATAAATTAAGTGAAATAACATTATTAAACACATAAAAATTTTTATATATATATTTCATGTCTTAATCAAGATAAGTATTGTTCACACACAATTACAATCTACTAAGAAATAACAATGTTTTATATTTAAATTACTATAAATAGCATACATCCTTGTAAAATATAAATTATTTTTATTCAATCATTCAAAATATAATTTCAAATTATTTCTATATTTTAATATAATTATCAATTACAATTTTATAATTTTTTAAACATAAATATGATCTAAGAATATTACGTATCTTTAACAACATTTTATTAACAAATCATACAATCTTTTCATAATATTTATGATGTTTTTATGAAGAAAACTGCATGACACATACACAAACACATCAAAATAGCTATAATATACATGTTAAGAACATAGTTATATGTTCTTTGAACTATTAAAATATAGAATATAATGTTTTTATGCTTGATTTACTTAAATAATATTTTTTAAAGTCTACAAAACATCATTAATAGCCAGTAATAATTTATGCGTATATATATAACATGTCTCCTTCGAAAAAATTTAATTTTTTTGTATTATAATGATATTAATTTATGAAAATAATTAAAATATTACATCACACACAGAATATATGATATATCAATATTAATAATCAAATAATTATAATATCTGAAATTATCAATTCTTATAATTATAACTTAATAAACATATTATATATTATTTTTCATTCTGCCTCATACTATAACATAAACAATCTTATCAGATTAATTTGTTATAAATATAATAAATCCGTGATACCACAATTACATATTTCCATAAAAACTAAAAATGATTTTAGTCTATAAAATTTATATGCATATAATATTTTCAATATTACAAGGTAGACCAAAACATTCATAATCATTTTTTAATATATCTGAATGCATGAATGTAGTTTACGTCTATACTGACGCTGAAATTATAACTAATCTAACATTAAATAAAAATTATATATATATATATACAATACTTAATGTTTATATAGTATAATATCGCGATTTATCACACATTCATAAATATAAGATAAATAACATTATATTATCATAGTATCTTTATTGTTGCTACCGAGATACTACGAACATTTTGTACAATAAAATGCATATAATAAATCTACAGCATCACTTAATATTATCGGTTATTGAAGCTTTAAATATTACATCAGTTTTATTTGTCATCTTTATATATATAATAAAAAATCAATTCCATATATCAATAATATTACTATTAAAAAATTAATAAGATAAAAACTAACATATACTTTTATATATCATGATTAAAAAATATAAAATATAATTAAAATTTTATAATGATATTATGTTATAAGACTGTCTGATAAAAACAGAATTATTAATGTTGTATGTAAGTACACATCAAAAATAAAGTATTAAATATAGACCATTAATCTTTTGCATGTTTGACTATAACTATTTAAATACATGATATCTTATGAAAAGAATACACAAAAAATTAATAAATAATATTTTTAAACATTGTATTTTACATATTCACTTTCGTTATTAATCTCTCTTAAAGAGAAGATCACAGGATCATCATAACAACGTTATATATTTATTAAATTATTGCATTTCTTTGTAGCAAAATTTTGTTTAATTTCTAAAACAGTAAAACCAATATATTTATACAAACATTTTATTCCTTACAAATACAAACTCACATAAACATTTTATACGATAAAGAAGAATAAACACTTACAAAAATTAACATACATCAGTACATACTCAAATAAATTAAGGAAACACTACAATGTTAGAACGTACATCTAATGATGTAGATCCAATAGAAACACAAGATTGGATACAGTCTATTTCTTCAGTTATTCAAAGAGAAGGTATCGCACGCGCTCAATTTTTAATCAATCAAATCATACATGAAGCTCGCAATAATGGTGTTAGGATTGTTAACGACGAAACAATACATGATTATATCAACACAATTCCAGTGAAAGACGAACCAGAATATCCCGGAGATTTAGAAATAGAACAACGCATATGCTCTGTTGTACGTTGGAATGCCATTATGATGGTATTGCATGCATCAAAGAAAAACTTAGACCTAGGGGGGCATATCGCTTCCTTCCAATCTTCAGCTACATTATATGAAGTGTGTTTTAATCATTTCTTTCGCGGCCGCAATCAACATGATGGAGGTGATTTAGTATATTTTCAGGGTCATATTGCACCTGGCATATATTCTCGCGCTTTTCTAGAAGGACGATTAAATGAAAAACAAATAAATAATTTTCGTCAAGAAGTAAAAAATCTAGGACTATCTTCATATCCTCATCCAAAATTAATGCCAGAATTTTGGCAATTTCCTACAGTTTCTATGGGCCTTGCTTCAATCAGCGCAATTTATCAAGCAAAATTTCTAAAATACCTAAACAACAGAAATTTAAAAGATACTACTTTACAAACAGTATATGCTTTTTTGGGAGATGGTGAAATGGATGAGCCCGAATCTAAAGGAGCACTTAATATTGCTTCCAGAGAAAAATTAAATAATTTAATTTTTATTATTAATTGCAATTTACAACGATTAGATGGACCAGTAGTAGGAAATGGCAAAATTATTAATGACTTAGAAAATATATTTAAAGGATCAGGATGGGAAGTGATTAAAGTTATTTGGGGTAGTAAATGGGATTCCTTGCTACATAAAGATACTAGCGGAAAATTAATTCAACTTATGAACGAAACTGTTGATGGAGACTATCAAACATTTAAATCTAAAGATGGAGCTTATATACGTAAACACTTTTTTAACAAATATCCAGAAACTAGCACACTAGTAGATGATATGAGCGATTCCGAAATTTGGGCGTTAGATCGCGGGGGACATGATCCAAAAAAAATATTTGCTGCTTTAAAAAAAGCTAAAAACAATTCCGAGAAACCTGTTGTAATATTAGCACATACTGTTAAAGGTTATGGAATGGGCTCTAGTGCAGAAGGAATGAATATTGCACACCAGATAAAAAAAATTAATATACAAGGTATACGTTATTTTAGGGATAGATTTAACCTAAATCTCGTTAAAGACGATCAAATTGAATCTTTACCTTATTTGACATTTGCAGAAGATTCTAAAGAATATACATATCTACATGAACGACGCAAAACATTATTTGGATATATCCCAAGCAGATTACAACATTCCACCGATTCACTAGAACTACCAACATTAGAACATTTCCATCCCTTACTAATACAACAAAATAAAGATATCTCTACTACTCTTGCATTTATACGAGTATTGAATATACTATTGAAATGTACACCAATTAAAAACAGATTAGTACCCATAATTGCTGATGAAGCCAGAACCTTTGGGATGGAAGGAATGTTCCGTCAAATCGGTATTTATAGCTCCATGGGACAACAATACACTCCTCAAGATCATGATTTACTTGCATACTATCGTGAAAATAAACAAGGACAAATTTTACAAGAAGGTATTAACGAATTAGGTGCGGCCGCATCATGGTTAGCGGCTGCCACTTCATATAGCACTAATAACTTCATTATGATACCGTTTTACGTATATTACTCAATGTTTGGATTTCAAAGAATCGGAGATTTTTTTTGGGCTGCCGCTGATCAACAAGCCCGAGGATTTTTAATTGGAGGAACATCTGGTCGCACTACTTTAAACGGTGAAGGATTGCAACATGCTGATGGCCATAGTCACATCCAATCACTAACAATTCCTAATTGTATTTCTTATGATCCAGCATATGCATATGAAATCGCTGTTATCATACAAGATGGTCTAATGCGTATGTATGGAAACAATCCAGAAAATATATATTATTATATCACTACATTAAATGAAAAATATCACATGCCAGCCATGCCAATAGGAGTTGAAGAAGGCATCCGAAAAGGAATTTATAAGTTAGAATCTTTATCTGGAAAAAATGGAAAAATTCAATTAATGGGATCTGGTGCTATTTTGCGCCTTGTTCGTGAAGCAGCTCAAATATTATCTCAAGAATATAATGTCAGCTCTGATGTATACAGTGTTACTTCTTTTACTGAATTAGCACGCAATGGACAAGACTGCGAACGTTGGAATATGTTACATCCTATGGATATACCTAAAATACCATATATTACTACTGTATTAAATGATTTTCCCACTATAGCTGCTACTGATTACATGAAATTATTTGCAGAACAAATTCGGTGTTTTGTACCAAGTAATCATTTTTTTGTTTTAGGTACAGATGGATTTGGTCGTTCTGACAGCCGAGAAAATTTGAGACATCATTTTGAAATAGATACAGGTTATGTAGTCACTGCAGCATTAGCTCAATTACTAAAAAAAGGCCATATCCATGCAGATGTTGTTATAAATGCCATCAAAACATTTGATATCGATCCTAACAAAATTAATCCACGCCTAATCTAAGAGATAACATCATGACAATCGAAATTAATGTTCCAAATATTGGTGAGGATGAACTAGAAGTTACAGAAATAATGGTAAAAATTGGAGACAACATTAATATCAATCAATCACTTATTATCATTGAAGGGGATAAATCATCCATGGAAATACCAGCTCCCTGTTCTGGCATTGTTACTCAAATGAATATCCATATTGGAGATAAAGTACACACAGGATCTCTAATTTTATTGCTGGATACACAAAATTATACCAAAATTCCTCCTCTTAACGATCAAAAATATATTACTCCTTCTTCTCATGTTGTAATAAAAAATGATACACAAGAAGGAATGACACATAACAATATCAATCATAGTACACGTTCCACACTTGAAATCGCACATGCTACACCATTAGTGCGTCATATGGCTCGCACATCTGGAATAGATTTGTCAAAGATAAAAGGTAGTGGCCGTAAAGGACGTATTTTAAAAGAAGATATTCAAAATTATATAAACGATATTTCCATAGATCACACAAATAATATGTCATCCATTCAACCTAATCAACTGATTCCTATTCTATCTTGGCCTAACATAGATTTCAGTAAATTTGGTGATACTGAAACTATGATGCTCAGCAAAATACAAAAAATTTCTGGTACAAATTTACAAAGAAATTGGATAATGCTACCCCATGTCACACAATTTGACGAAGCTGATATTACCGATCTAGAGAATTTTAGAAAACAACAAAATATTTATATTGAAGAGAAAAAAATAAATTGTAGAATTACAATTCTAGTTTTTGTCATGAAAGCCGTTGCAAAAGCATTAGAAGAATTACCACGATTCAATAGTTCTTTATCTCAAGACGGTCAAACATTGATTTTAAAAAAATATATTAACATCGGAATAGCAATAGATACCCCTAAAGGTTTATTAGTACCCGTGTTACGCAATGTAAATACAAAAGGTGTTATTTTGTTATCACAAGAACTAGCAGAACTTTCGAAAAAAGCTCGTTCTGGGAATCAATTGACTCCTTATAATATGCAAGGAGGCAGTTTTACTATATCTAATTTAGGAGGCATAGGAGGTACAGCTTTCACTCCTATTATTAATGTTCCAGAAGTAGCTATTTTAGGTATATCTAAATCCTTCATAAAGCCAATCTGGACCGGAAAAAAATTTATTCCACGCTTAATGTTACCTTTATCATTATCATACGACCATCGTGTTATCGATGGAGCTGATGGCGCTCGATTTATGACTCTCATTAATAAAATAATTTCCGACACGCGACTATTATTTATGTAGATTAATCAATTATTTCTCCTCATACTATAAACTAAACAGGCAATATAGCCCGAACCATACAGGTATATGCTTTTTAGAGCAAATTATATATAATAAAACAATACATATCCTATCAAGTTTGTATATAATAATGAATGATTTCAATCAAAATATGAGAGGCATCATATATTATGCATATGCAAATAAAAACTCATGTTCTTGTTTTAGGAGCAGGACCAGGAGGATATTCCGCAGCTTTTCGATGCGCCGATTTAAGAATGAATACTACAATAATAGAACGTTATCCTAATTTAGGTGGAGTATGTCTTAATGTTGGTTGTATTCCCTCTAAAACACTATTATATGTCGCTAAATTAATTGAAACAAAAAAAAAATTAAATAAATACGGTATTTTATCAGGAGAAACACATATTGATATTAATAAAACACGATCCTGGAAAGATAACATTATAGCTCAACTATCAAATAATTTAAAGACAATGGCAAAAACACGAAATGTTCAAGTAATTAATGGAATTGGAAAATTTATTGATAGTCATACTATTCAAGTGACAAATCACCAAATGATCTGGGAAATAGCATTTGATTATGCCATTATAGCTGCAGGATCACATTCCGTATCTCTATCATCTATTCCCAATGACGATCAACGTATTTGGAATTCAACCGATGCGCTGTCTTTACAATCAATACCTAAGCGTTTATTGATTGTAGGTTCTGGAGCTATAGGGTTAGAAATGGCAACAATATATCATGCTTTTGGTTCAAACATCGATATAATCGAAATGTGTAATCAAATTGTGCCAATTTTAGATAAAGATATTATTAATATTTTTACTAAAATAATTAGTAAAAATATTAATTTAATTTTGAATACTAAAATTAATGTAGTAGATTCTAAGAAAGATGGTATTTATGTAACTATGGAAAATAAACAAACTTTACTAAAAAACACTCAACGTTATGATGCATTATTAGTAGCAATTGGACGCGCTCCAAACGGTAATGCATTGAATATTGAACATACAGGAGTAAATGTAGATAAATATGGTTTTATTCCTGTAGATCAACAAATGCGTACTAACATACACCACATGTTCGCAATAGGAGATATCGTTGGACATCCAATGTTAGCTCATAAAAGCATTCATGAAGGACATGTAGCAGCAGAAGTTATTTCTGGTAAAAAACGCTACTTTGATCCAATAATAATCCCATCTATTATATATTCTGACCCAGAAATAGCATGGGTTGGATATACTGAAAAAGATGCTCAAGAAAAAAATATAGATTATGAGGCTATAATTTTTCCTTGGACAGCTTCAGGTAGAGCAATTACTGAAGATTGTAAAGAAGGTATAACTAAATTAATTTTTAATAAAAAAACAAACAAAATTATTGGAGGAACAATTTTAGGTACACATGCTAGTGAAATATTAGGAGAAGTTGCATTAGCCATTGAAATGGGGTGTGATGTAGAAGATATTACCTTAACTATTCATGCTCATCCAACTTTATACGAATCAATAGCATTAGCAGCATCTATTTATGACGGATCGATTACTGATTTACCTAATACGAAAAAATAAACATAATAAATTTCATATAATTTTTTAAAATTTACAATACATCGATATATCAAAAATGATATTTTTGTATACATTATTATGTAATCGTTACTATCCATCATAATTCATACAGAATATGTGCCGTTTTAGATTAATTTTTATTTTTAAAATAAATATACAATCATATTTTATGTGTTTATACCGTCCAAACCTAGTAAATTACTATGTACACATTATATAAATGAATCTGCGTTATTAATTAATAATATAATCAGTCACGATAAAAATCATAATTTCAAGAATATTATCAATATATTGATAATATTCTTGAAATTATATCTTTGTAACCTAATAAAATACTAATTATAATAACATAATTGAATAATTTAACAATAAATTATCCTGTTATTAACAGTAATAAAACACGTTATCATTAGTAATACTATGAACTATTTATAATAATATAAGTCACTACAATTAGAATATATTTGGTCTACACTCTTAAGGAGTATTATTTAAAAATAATTAATTTCATATCATCCTAATATATTAGAAAAAATTTAAAAATTTTTATTATTTTGATAATTTATGAAATGTATAAAAATAAAGATTTATTATAGTAATACTAAAATCAATCGAAATAATTATTATATAAACCATGCCGAATAAACTTATATTGTGCATCAAAAAATAAACATTAACTATGCTTATAAAATCTATTAAATATAAAAAATACATCACTGCACTTGAATGTTTAATATCACTTATTTTAGGCTCTAAATAAACAATTCCTCTATAGTTTCCGTAAATACTTGTAACTCTTGATATTTATATGACTATTCTAGTCTGCATTCTTATGCTGATCATAATCTATATTAATAATAAAAATTCATACAAAAGACACTGCCCTACTAATAAATCACATAAAACAAACAATAAAAATTATTTACCGTTTCAATATTTAAACCATTTTATTGCCATATAAAAATTTTAAATAATAATAATAATTCTTTATAAATATCTAAAATTTAAAGGTTTTCACGGGAGATCAAAAATATAAAATTATTAAATTCAATGATAAAACAAGTCTTTACATTATCAATAACATATTACAATAATTTATAAATTTCAATAATAGTATTATTTAATAAATACCATCTAACAATTGTTAAATTGGAATTAATAATATGAAGTTTGTCATAATAAATTTTTCTACTTAAAAATACAACCAACATATCAGAATACAACTATATAATAAGTATAATAAATTATTTACTTAATATTTATTATCAAAACTTAAACACCGCATATGTTGAATACAATACATATTAATTGATTTCAACACAAAACATAAAATTATATATATCAAATAACCTTAATAATAAAAATATATATTTTTATTATTCAATACATTTATCTAACAATAGTATTGACTTATATTATAAATATAATGCATATACCTAAACATTATACACTTTTATAATTATAAAGTGTTTTTTTTAAATAAAAAAACCTAATTAACTTATAAAGTATAACAAATACATATTATTAAATAACAAATAAACATCCTAAAAAGAATAAAAATTGTAATATAATTATATATATACACTATATTTATATGCAAAAGATTAAATATCTTTATTTATAATAACTACTTTCTCTCATCTATACACAATAGATTATTTATGATTAATTATAAATTTTTACTCGCTATTTCATAAAAAAGAATACCAAATTTTCTAAAACTACTGAAATTTCTAAAAACTACGAAAATTCCTATAGATTTGTCAATAATCACAACATATTTTTTAATATAATTTAAAATATATAATGATAAAACCATCAACAATAAAAATTTATTATTCATCAAATATCAAGTAATTATATCAACAAAATACGTATGTCAATGTCACTTTCCTAAAACTCATTTAATTTAATTCAATATATATATTATACCCGATTATTTTTTTAAATAAAATACATACAACTCTATACACAAAACACTATATTCTAAATAATACTTATTATGACTTCCAAAGATCTAAACCATTCCTCGGTACAGTTCTAACGATATCTGTTATAATTTTACCGTTGGGAAAAACTAAACGATCATTTAATTCAATTAAAGGATAAATTACAAATTCTCGATTAAAAATACCATGATGTGGAATTATTAATTCGGGAATACATATAATATGTTTTCCAAATAATAAAATATCTAAGTCTAATGTACGAGACTGCCATACACAATCATCACGTAAACGTATACGTCCTTGTTTTTTTTCAATATACTGAAGATAATTTAACAATACTTGGGGAGATAGATCCGTATCCAGTATTACTATTGCATTCAAAAAATCAGGTTGATTTTTTTTTCCTAACGGTCGACTACGATAATAAGAAGAAAAAGCTATCAACTTAGTCATCGGAAGTGCAGAAAGACACCATATAGATTGATCTACTTGTTTTTTTGGATCTAACATATTGCTACCAATGCCTATCCACACCCGTTCCATTCTGCTATATATCCCAATTAATTAATCATAAAATCATCAATCTTTGCATTTTCATGACACCTTTAAAGAATCATCGAGTTAAAAATTACATAAATATTTTTTATAAATAAAACTTTCCTGCATATAGCAGAATGCACAATAATCAACATTGCAATAACTTTCACAACTAAAATATATATATACAACATTAAAACCTGATTTATTTAATATTTATTTATATATTATGTAAATAAGCATATCTAAAAATTAATTTTCACTATGAAAATCTATCCGGTTGTTTGTTTTTCTTTAATTTCTTCTAAAGTTTTGCAATCGATACATAAATTAGCTGTCGGACGAGCTTCTAACCTTCGAATACCAATTTCTACACCACATGAAGTACAAAATCCAAATTCATTCATATCTATTTTTTTTAAGGTTTTTTCTATTTTTTCAATAAGTTTATGTTCTCTATCACGATTACGTAATTTAATATTAAATTCTTCCTCTTGCACCGCCCTATCCACTGGATCTGGAAAATTAATAGATGCTTGATCTTGTGTGCATAATATAGAATATTCTACATCTTTTTTAAGTTGATTTTTCCATGTTTCAAGAATACATTTAAAATGTAAAAGTTGATCAACACTCATATATTCCTCATTAGATTTTCTTTGATATGGCGTTACTCCAGCAATTGTTAATACATTCAAAGAAGAACGTTTACGACGACTCGGTGCATTTTTTGACATATGTTTGCTCCTGTTGTGATGTTAACATCAACTTATATCAATAGTTTATAACATTTAATTATACAGAATCATTAACATTATAAATATATAATGAACATAATTCTAATTTTTGAAATATTTATCCTATTTCAACAAATATAATATTACACAGATAAGCATAAATATTCATTGTTACCAATTAGTACCTAATCTATCAACATAAATGAGCATAAAATCACGGCATAAGTTATACAATACACATATAAGTAAATGTAATTGTTACCTTTATTTATAATGAAAAACTCACAATAGTTCTTTTGTTCTATTAAATATAGATTATTTTGATAAATAATTATAATCAATTATAAAACATTTAACTATACACAATAACATCATTATTTTTTGATTTTTTAAAAATATTAAAATTATATAAATAATATTATTCAAATATTTATAAATATACTATACCTTCCCTATAAAATAGGCATTAATATCCTATATTTTTTACGTACACTTTGTGCTAAAAACTTTTGATGTTAATTTTATAATTTTCAGAAAAATATACTTTTAAAATATTAAAATTTTTATTTAATAATAAAATAAACTATGTCTTATATTATTGCGCTCACCGGCGGCATTTGTTCTGGAAAAAGTGTTATTGCCAAAAAATTCGCTAATTTATCAAAAAAAATATCTGTAGTAGACGCAGATATAATTTCTAGAAAAGTGACACAACCCGGAACTATTGCTTTACATACAATAGTTAAATACTTTGGATCCTGCATACTATTCCCTAATGGATCATTAAATCGATCCATGCTAAGAAAGATAATTTTTTCCAATCCTAAAGATAAAGAATGGCTTGAAAAATTATTACATCCAATTATCAGAATAGAAACACAAAAAACAATAAACACACTATCTAATCAGTCATCATATATTTTATGGGTTACTCCTTTATTAATAGAAAATAACTTACAAAAACATGCAAACCATATATTAGTGATAGATGCACACATTGATATCCAATTAACTCGAATTATCAATAGAGACAAAATCAGTAAACAGTATGCTAAAAAAATTTTGTTATCACAAGTATCCCGTCAAAATAGATTTGACTTTGCTGATGACGTTATTGAAAATAACAAAAATCTCGATGAAATTACGCAATATATTTCTGCATTACATCAATATTACCTTAAGATAAAAACTAATAATAGCTAAACATACTATTCTCATAAAATAAATAAAACTGATAACAATATACCTGTGCATTATATGATTCTAAATTTAGTTACTACTATAACAACACAGTAATTTATATAAATTATTTTATCCCATCTTTAGTTTTATCAACATTCTGATCACATTATAATAAAAATTTTTATTTTTATTAAAAATTAAAACTAATACCAAACCCAACAGAATTATTCTTTCATCAAAAAAGACAACGAAAACCACTATCATTAAATGATATCATGTAATCTAATACAATCACAACATATTCAATATAAAACAAATTTTTATTAAAACTTACATTTGACAATACTCATTATTCACGGACTAACAATCAAACATGATATTTTAAACAAAAATTATAAACCGTATCACTTATATATCACCAATTAAAATTGGTATCATATATTTAATATGCATTAAGGGCATTAATATGCAATTTTACCATGACATTCTTTAAATTTTTTATTAGATCCACAAGGACAGGAATCATTACGACCTACTATTTTATTCTCAGTTAATGTATATTTATGTAAAAAATAATCTATTGATAATAACTTTTTATCAATTGCTCGTGCATCTATAGATTGGATATCATTACACTCATTATTTTTATCTAAAAAAGATTCTTTTTTACGCAATAATTCTACTGCTAATTTACTAATTTCACTTATTACTTCATATTTTAAATGGTCTAACATTTTAGTAAACATAGCAAATGATTCTCTTTTATATTCCTGCTTAGGATCTTTTTGTGCATACCCTCTTAAATGAATTCCTTGACGCAAATAATCCATTGATGCTAAGTGCTCTTTCCATAATACATCGAACGTCTTTAACATAATTCCTTTTTCAAAAGAACACATAATATTCACTCCGATTATTTTTTTTGTATATTCATACTGTTGCACCATATTATCTAATACACGCTGACGTAATATTTCTTTTTCTTCATATAACTTAGGATCTGATTTTATCCACTTTACAAGAGATAATTCCAAACAAAAATCATTTTTCAAACATTTTTCTAACTTTAAAAGATCTCTTTTATCTTCTATAATCTGCAGAGGTATATAAATATCAAACAACTTATCAACCACGTCGCAACGAATATTGCCTATAACATCACTAATATCTGACATATTTAACAACTTATCGCGTTGCGCATAAATAACACAACGCTGATCATTAGCTACATCATCATATTCTAATAACTGCTTTCTAATATCAAAATTACGGTTTTCCACTTTTTTTTGAGCATGAGCAATAGCTTTAGTAATCCATGGATGTTCAATTGATTCTCCTGATTTCATGCCTAATTTTTTCATCATGTTTACTAATCTATTAGAAGCAAAAATACGTATTAATGAATCTTCCATTGATAAATAAAATCTAGATGAACCTACATCTCCTTGTCGGCCAGATCGACCACGCAATTGATTGTCAATACGACGAGATTCATGCCGCTCAGTACCAATAACATGTAACCCTCCAGATTTTAACACTGTATCATGACGCTTTTTCCAATCAGATTTAATTTTTAAAATTTTACATGCACTTGTTGTTTTACTCAAAGCAGCAATATCTGCACGCCAATTTCCTCCTAACATAATATCAGTGCCACGACCAGCCATATTTGTAGCAATAGTTACCGCACCAGGATATCCTGCTTGTGCTATAATATCTGCTTCTACTGCATGAAATTTAGCATTTAAAACTTTATGAATAATTCCAATCTGACTTAAAGCACGAGAAATAATCTCAGATTTATCAATTGATATTGTTCCTACCAGAACTGGCTGACCACGTTTCACGCAATCTTTAATGTCACTAATAATAGCACCAATTTTTTCCTGTTCCGTCATGTAAATCACATCCGGAAAATCATTACGAATCATGGGACAATTAGTCGGTATAACGATAGTATTTAATTTATAGATAGATTGAAATTCAAACGCCTCAGTATTAGCTGTACCCGTCATACCAGACAATTTTTTATATAAACGGAAATAATTTTGAAATGTAATTGAAGCTAATGTTTGATTTTCATTGTGAATTGTTACATGTTCTTTAGCTTCTATTGCTTGATGCAACCCATCTGACCATCGACGACCAGGCATAACACGTCCTGTATGCTCATCAATAATAAGTATTTCCCCATTTTTAACAAGATAGTCCACTTCACATGCAAATAAAATATGCGCACGAAGTGCTGCATTAACATGATGCATTAATATAATATTGTCTGATGAATATAAGGATTCACCTTGACTCATAATTCCAGATTTAATTAATAGTTGTTCTATTAACACTAACCCATTTTCAGTTAGTACCACTTGTCTAGATTTTTCATCAACTGTAAAATATTCTTCTCGTTTCAAATTATTCATACTGTTGATATTTTGTTGAATTATACTAGCTACTAATTCATTAATTTTTAAATATAACAAAGAAGTATCATCTGATAGCCCAGAAATAACCAATGGAGTACGAGCTTCATCGATTAAAATTGAATCTACCTCATCCACTAATGCATAATACAATCCTCGTTGTACTCGCTCTTCTGGAACAAAAACCATATTATCGCGTAAATAATCAAAACCATATTCATTGTTTGTTCCATAGGTAATATCCGCTGCGTATGCAGCACGTTTCATAGCCGCTGACAGTCCCGGTAAATTAATGCCAACAGTTAACCCTAAAAATTCAAATAAAGGTCTATTATTTATCGCGTCTCTATGTGCTAAATAATTATTAACTGTAACAATATGTACTCCCTGACCATTTAATGCATTCAGATAAGCAGGTAAAGTAGCAGTTAACGTTTTTCCTTCTCCAGTTTTCATTTCTGCAATACAACGATTGTTAAGAACTATTCCTCCCAATAATTGGACATCAAAAAGACGTATATTAAATATCCTCTTAATAGCTTCACGCACCACAGCAAATGCTTGTGGTAATAGCTCTTCAAGATTGGCTCCTGATTGAATAGATATACGAAACTCATTAGTTTTAGAAGAAAGCTGACTATTATTCAGCTGCTCTATATCTTTTTCCATATGATTTATAATATCCACCACTTTTTTCATACGATGCAACACACGCTCGTTTCTATTTCTAAAAATTTTAGTAAACAATTTAAATGGTGTTATCATAACAATTCATATCTCATTATAATAATAATATATTATTTAAAAAATGCGATCATCGTATATATCCCTACATATAATACATGCAATCATATATGTACTAAGATAACGTTAATAATAATAATTAAAAATTAATATCGTTTCACAATTTAATAAAATAAATACTAACAAGTTAAATAACACTCATTATATATATTTATACTTCGATATATAATGAAATATTTATTAAACAATCGTTAATATTATCAAGTTACAATACCTTTAAAAAAATTTAAAAATTTTGAAAGTAGTAACCAGTTACTACTTTCAAAATGACGCGCAGCGCATACACACACGAAGAATATATATTCATTTAATGATATCAAAAGTATTTTTTTAAATATAAATAAAAGAACAACACATCTACAACCTTAATTCAACTAATCACATAATAAGTATTACATATATACAAAATTTCCATAACCACAATAATATAGATTTACTCAATCATCAAACAATTCAAATAATATACAAAAATGATACGCTTGAATGTTATATGTGTCTTACTAATACCTATAAAATAAGATGCGATACTTATTTATCACCAACATATCTAAATATGTATCATTCCTTTCAATTAAAAATTATAAGAAAGATATATAAACTACAATATCATTTATATATATATATATATATATATAAACTTTTTACATCAATAATAATAATATTGCATTAGTAAATGTATAAAATTAGATACTAAAATCTATATGATATACTATGTTACATACTCAAATAAACGATAATATTTTAAAATACTACAGGTAAATCAGATGCATTAGAAAAAGTAGCGATTTCCCATGCTTCCTGACAGGATAAAACAGTTTTTAATAATTTATTATTTAAAGTATGTCCAGATTTAAAAGCAATAAAAGAACCAATAAGGTTATGCCCACACATAAATAAATCACCAATAGCATCAAGCATTTTATGACGGACAAATTCATCATCAAAACGCAAACCATCCTCATTAAGTACGCGATAATCATCAATGATGATCGCGGAATTAAAACTTCCTCCTAACGCAAACCCACGAGATTGTAAATCTTTTACATCACGCATAAAACCAAAAGTACGTGCACGACTAATATTATGCACAAAAGATGCTGAAGAAAAATTAAAAAAATAATGTTGTGTATTAACATTAATAGCTGGATGATTAAAATCAATAGTAAAATCAACTGTAAACCCATCAAATGGTCTCAACTCAGCCCATTTTTCTCCATCTTCAACGCGTACAGTTTGTTTCAATCGAAGAAATTTTTTTGCACTATTAAGTTCTTCTATACCAGCATCTAATAATAAATATACAAATGGACTAGCGCTACCATCCATTATAGGCACTTCAGGAGCATTAAGTTCTATAATAATATTATCAATACCCAATCCTGCCTGAGCGGCACTTAAATGTTCAACAGTAAAAATCTGAGCACCACCGTATTCATTATTAATCAAACATGTGCATAACACAGTACTTCCTACTGATTTAACGTTAACCTGAAAATCTACAGGGGGATGTAAATCAGTACGACGATAAACGATCCCAGTATTTGCAGAAGTAGGACGCAAAGTTAACGTAACTTTTTTACCAGTATGTAAACCTACACCAGTAGTTTGTACAACGCGCTTTAATGTTCGTTGCTTTATCATTATATCATCTCATACAAAACCATTCGTGTTATTCATTTTATTGGTAAATTACATATATTACATTCTGCAATAAATTACCCACTTAAATTATTTTCAATTTAATCTGATTGCTTCCTCAAAAAAGCAGGAATATCTAAATAATCTATATCTTTATCAAGAGTTGTATTTTGATGATCTACCTTGGTGGGTGGTGTATGTCTTGATTCCTTAAAAAAAGTAGATACTCTTTGGGGAGAATGATGATAATGATTATCTCTCATTATCTTTTTTTCTTCTTTAGTATTAGATACAACAACATCCGAACGTTTATCAATACCTATTCCTGTTGCTACTACAGTAACACGTAACTCATTATTTATATCTGGATCTAAAGCGGTTCCAATAACTACTGTTGCATTATCAGAAGCAAAAGAACGTATAGTATTTCCTACAGTTTCAAATTCATCCAATCGTAAATCTAAACCAGAAGTAATATTCACTAAAACACCACGAGCACCGGATAAATCAATATCTTCTAATAAAGGACTAGCAATCGCTAATTCCGATGCTTCTTCTGCTCTATCGTCACCACATCCTATTCCAGATCCCATCATAGCATATCCCATTTCCGACATCACTGTACGTACATCTGCAAAATCTACATTCATTAAGCCCGGTCGAGTAATTAATTCAGCAATACCTTGTACTGCACCTTTTAACACATCATTAGCAGCACTGAAAGCATCTAATAATGATACACCACGTCCTAAAACTTTTAATAATTTATCGTTTGGAATTGTTATTAATGAATCTACATATTTAGACAATTCAGAAATTCCTTGTTCAGCAAAAGTCATGCGTTTTTTTCCTTCAAAATTAAAAGGCTTAGTGACTACAGCTACAGTCAAAATTCCTAAATCTTTGGCCACTTCCGCTATTATCGGAGCAGCACCGGTTCCAGTGCCTCCACCCATTCCTACGGCAATAAATACCATATCTGCACCTTCTATAGTAGCTTTTAATACGTCACGATCTTCTTCTGCGGCGTTACGACCAATTTCCGGATTCGCACCCGCTCCCAGCCCTTTAGTAACAGCACTACCAATTTGAATAGTTTGACCTACCGTCATTTTTCTTAAAGCTTGAGCGTCAGTATTAACAGCAAAAAAATCTACACCTTCAATATGTTCACGCAACATATGCTCAACCGCATTACTGCCACCCCCACCAATACCAACCACTTTGATTACTGCATCACTAGTTAACTCCATTGGTTCAAACATTATTTTCTCCATGTTCCTTAATTGTTTAAAAAATTATTTTTTAAACGGATTAAACATATTTTTATACCTATGAAATATTTTAAAATTCTTTTTTTAACCAATTGTTCACTTTTTTTATCCAACCTTTGATTGTTATCCCTTTTTCTATATCTATGTCATTGTTCAAATGAGATTCTTTCCCATAATGTAATAATCCAATAACAGTAGAATATTGTGGCTTTTTTATATCAGCCATTATCCCGTTTGTATTTATAGAAGACGCAATACGCACTTGTGTATGAAATACTTTTTGTGCACAAGTCGATAATCCATCTATAAGAGAGGCTCCCCCGGTCAACACAATACCTGCTGCAAGATGATGCTTGATATTCAATTGATGAAGTCGCGACTGTAGTTGTAATATTTCTTCATTGACCAACATCATTAACTCAATGTATCGAGGTTCGATAATTTCTGCCAACATATGACGTTGTAAAATACGAGGGGGTCTCCCTCCGACGCTTGGAACTTCTATATTTTCTCCTGTACTAATTAGGGATGCTAAAGCACAACCATAACGTACCTTAATTATTTCTGCATCTGATAATGGCGTTCCAAAGGCATAAGCAATATCACTAGTGACTACATTTCCAGCATACGGAATAACCTTGGTGTAACGTAAAGCCCCAGCAGTATATATTGCTATATCCATCGTACCACCACCAAGATCTACAACACAGACACCCAAATCACGTTCATCTTCTGTTAAAACAGCGTAACTTGAAGCTAATCCAGAAAATATTAATTGATCTACCTGCAATCCACATCGTTCTACCGCTTTAACAATATTCTTAGCCATATCATTATGACAAGTAATTAAATGCACTTTAGCTTGCATTCTAACCCCAGATAACCCCACTGGATTTTTTATACCTTCTTGATAATCAATAGCATAATCTTGTGGAATAACATGCAATATGCGATGTTCATCACGCACTCTAACTGATTTAGCTATATGTACTACATTATCTACATCTGATTGCGTCACCTCTTCTTCTGAAATAGGTACCATACCTATTTCATTTTTACAACTAATATGTTTTCCAGACAGAGAAAGGTAAACGGAAGCGATTTGACAGCCTGCCATTAATTCTGCTTGATTAACGGAATATTGTACGCATTTTATTACTGACTCCAAATTATTTACTCCACCTTTATCCATACCCCGTGACGAACAATGTCCTAATCCAATGATATTTACTATTCCATCAGGCAAAACTTCACCTACCATCGTAGCAACTTTGGATGTTCCAATTTCTAATCCCACTAGTAATTTTTTATCTGAACCTTTAATCATGCTTATGATGGCCTTTATTAATTTTTTATTTATTACAAAGCACAGCAACGATTGAGTTAGAGATCCATCTTACAGCAAACCCTGAACGATAACGTAAATCTATATACTCAATACATTTATTATTATCATTAATTGTATGAAGAAGAATAGGATAAATTTTAATAAAATAATATAATCGTTCGATTATATTATTTCTACCTAATTTTAGATGAACATTATTTTGAAAAACCAGTTGCCATGAATAACGCCTATCCATTTTTACCGATTTTATTGGAAAGTTAATAGATTTTAATATCTCATTAAATACATAATAATTCGCTAATACAATATGTTCACTGCCTTCTGGCCCATATAAAGATGGCATTAATTTTGTGTTATTATCTTGGTATTCTTTAGGTATGCTAAATATAATTCCAGTAGTACTCATCGTTTGTAAATCATTCCAATACGCTAAAGGTATATACTCTACTATATTAATTTTTAACGTATCCGGCCATTGTTTTCTAACACTAACTTGCTGAATCCATGGTAAACATTCAATTTTTTTTTGAATAACATTAACGTCCTGTGTTATAAATGTTCCTAATACACCTAATTCTACTATCAGCTTATTAATATCAGCTTTAGTAGTGTAATGACGCTCTCCAGTGAGTATCATATAAGACATAGGAAAACAACAAAATTTACAAACCCAGTCTCTTATTGTAAGAACACTCCAAACAACACCAATTACAACAACTAATATTAACATCCAATCTAATATTTGATGATAGAATGTATATCCTGATTTTAACATATGTCTAACAATCACGTGATTACGACCGCGTATTCGACTCTAATCGAAATATATTAGTAACCCACTCCTTGTTGCATATTTTTATTTTCACAAAAACTCATTATTATACTACCATATTTATATTTTTATTACTTTGTATAACTAAAAATTATTATTATTTATATATAGTCATTATTTCTAATGATCAATTTACGCACCACCTCTCCTATTGTACCAGCGCCTTGAATTAACAGCAAATCGTTATTTCTTAAGAATCGTGTTAAAGTTCCTGATAGTATTTGCATATCCGATATAAATATTGGGTTAATCTTACCATATTCACGAATCGCACAACATAAAGATTGACTATCTGCACCTAAAATAAATGTTTCACCAGCGGAATAAACATCTAATATTAAAAGAATATCAACATTAGACAGTACATTAACAAAACCATGATACAACTCTTTTATACGTGTATACCGATGAGGTTGAAATACCATTATTAACCGTCTATCAGGCCATCCGGTGCGGATTGTTTCAATAGTAACATCTAACTCAGCAGGATGATGCCCGTAATCATCTATTAACATAATTTTTCCTAATTGACCATTTATTTTACTTAAAGAATAATGACCTAAATTTTCAAAACGGCGATGTGTTCCCTGAAAATCTAACATAGCTTTAAGAATGCTTTTATCACTAATTCCTTCCTCAGTCGCAACAGCAATAGCAGCTGCAGCATTGAGTGCATTGTGATAACCAGGAGCATTTAAATTTACTTGTAGTTTTTTTTTATTTGATCGTAACACAGTAAAACTACTTTTTTCTATATATTGATGGTAATTAACAATATGTAGATCAGCACTTTTATTAAAACCATAAGTGATGATTTTTCTGTTAATTTTAGGTAGAATCTCACAAATTATTGGATCGTCAATACACACCACAGCATAACCATAAAAGGGTATATTATGTAAAAAACTAATAAACGCTTTTTTAAGGCCCTTAAAACCTCCTTGATACGCATTTATATGATCAGTATCAATATTGGTAATTACTTCTACTATAGGATGCAAATGCAAAAATGAACCATCACTTTCATCTACTTCTGCAATTAAATAACTACTATGTCCAAGACGAGCGTGCACACCTTCTGATTTTAACATACCTCCGTTTATAAACGTTGGATCTAGCCCTGCCTCAATATAAATATTAGCTATCATTGTTGTAGTAGTAGTTTTCCCATGAGTTCCAGAAATAGCTATTCCATATCTAAATCTCATTAATTCAAATAACATTTCTGCACGTTTAACCACAGGGACCCGAGCTTGTTTAGCAGCTAATATTTCAGGATTACTTGCAGTAATAGCGCTAGATACGACAACAACGTTGGATTTATCTATGTTGCTAGATTTATGACCAAAATAAATTTTCACTCCCAAAGCAAGTAAGTGGCGTGTCATATTATTATCTACAATGTCAGAACCAGTAATACAATAACCTTCATATAATAATATCTCTGCAATACCGCACATACCAGCGCCACCTATACCAACAAAATGTATTTGGCTGATATTACTCATCATTAACGCATTATCTTTCGTTTTAGACAAACAGAACATTTGATATATTTATTCAAAATACTTTCAATATTCTTATATATACACTAAAAACTATATTATTACATATATTTATTTGTTTAAATATTCAATTATTGTTTGAGAAACTTGTTGAGTTGCATTAGGTATAGCTATGCTTCTAGCACGTTGAGCCATATTACACAATGTTTTTCTATCCCAAGATTCTAAGACTGTACTAACAGAATCACTTGTAAAGTTTTGTTGCTCAATAATTTTTGCCGCTCCTACTTGCACCAATGGTACTGCATTCCAATATTGTTGACGATCTCTATGATGTATAAACGGTACAAATATTGCTGGCAAACCTACAATAGACACTTCGCTTACTGTTAATGCTCCAGCGCGAGATATCAATACATCTGCCCAAGCATATGCCTGGGCTATATCATCAATAAATTTTACAATCCTATGATCATTTTGCTTTATTTTTTGATAAGCCCATATTACTTTTTTAAAATCCTGTTCTCCAACTTGATGCCATATAATCAATCTATTAGACAATTTTTCAGCCATATTTGGGATGATTTTATTTAATATATGCGCCCCTTGACTACCCCCAATCACCAAAACTCTAATAGGGCCAACACGACCCTGCCATCTTTTGAATGGACTTGGAACAGCTAATATTGTTCGTCGTATTGGATTACCTACCATTTTAGCATTAGGAAATGTGCTGGGAAATCCTTGCAATACTTTTACAGCAAAAATTGATAAATACCGATTAGTTAAACCAATAATTCTATTTTGTTCATGTATTATTAATGGAATACCACATGTCCACGCTGCTAAACCACTAGGCCCAGAAACATACCCACCCATACCTAATACTATATCAGGTTTCCAATATTTTATAATTTTTCGTGCCTGACATACTGCCAAAAAAGTAAATAATGGCATAATACACTTAATATATAATTTTTCACCATACCATCTTTTAACACGGATAAAATCAATATCAATACCATATTTAGGAACTAACTTGGCTTCAATACGATCTGAAGTACCTAACCAAATAACTTGATATCCATTACTAATTAAATAATGGGCTACCGATAATCCTGGAAATACATGCCCCCCACTACCACCTGCCACGATCATAATTCTTTTTTTTTTATTCATTTTTAAGTACGCTTTAAAAAAGCTTGATTTTGAGATAAACGTGTTTCAAAATCTATTCTCAACAACAATACACTTGCTATAATTGTAATTAAAAAACTAGACCCTCCGTAACTAATAAATGGTAACGTCAACCCTTTTGTGGGTAATATTCCGCTGACAGTTCCTACATTAATGAATATTTGCGATCCAAACCAAATACTAATAGCACAAGCTAAAATACCAGAAAATCTATGATTAGAATTCAAAGCACGATAACCAATAGTTATGGCACGAAATACAATTAAAAACAACATCAATAATACTAAAATTGATCCAAAATATCCCAACTCTTCCGCAATAATAGAAAAAATAAAATCAGTATGAGCTTCAGGTAAATATTCTAATTTTAGCACAGAATTTCCCAATCCTTCTCCAAAACATTTCCCGCGACCAAAAGCCATTAATGATTGAGTTAATTGATAGCCGTTACCAAATGGATCTTTCCATGGATCTAAAAAAGTAAGTATACGTTGTATACGATAAGGTCGAGTTATTATTGACAGAGCAATCAACAACATATTAAACATAAAAATTAATATCAATTGCCATAATTTAGCACCAAACAGAAATAATATAGATAAAGTAGTAATAAAAAGAATAATAATACTACCAAAATCAGGTTGTGCCAATAATAACACAGCTAACAACATCATTATTATTATAGGTTTACATATACCCCAAAAATTAGTACGTACTTCTTTCGATTTACGCACCAAATAATTAGAAAGATAACAAATAAAAGATAACTTTGATAATTCTGCAGGCTGAATACATAATGAACCCCACGTTATCCAACGTGATGCTCCATTAGTAGAAGTATTAAAAATTAATGCAAACATTAACATTACACAACTACACAACAACATAATAACGGCACAATTCTTCCAAACTATTATAGGTATTCTCAAAATCATTATAGATAATATAAATGTTATGCTATAATAAATAATTACACGTTTTATAAAATAAAATGGATCGTGTGCTAATCGTATTCCAACAGGAATAGATCCCGAACTAATAATAATAAAACCAATACCAATTAATCCCAACAACAACCAAAAAAATATACGATCATATAAAACATTGACATTTAACGACCTTTCTTTATATAATTTTAATAATTGATTAATAATTTTTATTTTTAAGCACCTCATTATCCAAGCTCTCGCGAAAAATAAGCAAATGTAAATCCACGCATTTCAAAAGATTTAAATTGATCCAAACTAGAACAAGCAGGAGATAACAACACTATATCCCTTTTTTTTATACGACGACTGACAATACGCATTGCTTGCGTCATTGTATTTGTAAAAATAACATTACTATACCCTAATTCTGTCAATAACAATCCATCTTTTCCAAAACAATAAAGATGTATTTCATGTTGTTTAATCAAATGTTTTAACGAAGAAAAATCAGCTAATTTCCCATCACCTCCTAACATTAAATGCAATGTACCAGATAACATTAAATTATTAATAGCTTCCTTAGTAGCACCAACATTAGTAGCTTTAGAATCATTAATCCAACTCACTCCACGATTTTCATAAATTAATTGACAACGATGCATTAATCCAGAAAATTGACACAATACTTTTACAGCAACAGAACGAGGAATATTGATAATATCCGATAATGCTAAAGCAGATAATGCATTTATATAGTTAACACGACTATTAGTTTTCATCGTAGAACAATTAAGCACATACTCGTTGTATGCAACTATCCAGCAATGTCCTTTATAATATTTCAGATGATAATCTGCAGAACTGTCAGTCGCACCGAAACTCACACAATAATCATAATTCTTAAAAATAGGTACTGTTAAAGGATCTAAAACATTCATCACACAAATTTTAGCATTTTTATAAATCCTTTGCTTAGAAAGACAATATTGTTTTAATCCACCAGGATAACGATCCATATGATCTTCGCTAATATTTAAAATTACAGCTGCTAATGCACGTAAACTATAAGTTGTATCTAATTGAAAACTTGATATTTCCAACACATATAATTGATATGATTGATTTAATAAGGAAAGAGCAGGTATTCCTATATTACCTGCAACACCGACACGCCAACCAACATTCTTAGCCATACTAGAAACTAATTGAGTTACTGTACTTTTCCCATTCGATCCAGTAATAGCTATTATCGGTGCAGTTACCTCGCGAACAAATAATTCAATATCACCAATAATCTCTACTCCTAATTTTAAAGCTTCAACTAAAATTGGATGATCTAACCGTACGCCAGGACTAACTACAATCAACGTAGCATGCAACAACCATGTATCATTGAATGCACCTAAATAACACTGGACGAAATTTGGTAACTTGTTTATTTCTGGAGGACACAGACGAACATCTATCACTTTTGGTATTACACCACGCGCTAAAAAAAAATTAACACAAGATAAACCTGTAATCCCCAAACCTATAATTACAACTTGTGATCCTTGGTAATTACTCATATTTTCATTACCGCATTTTTAAAGTAATTAATCCAAAAAACACTAATATCAATGATACGATCCAAAATCGCACTACAATTTTAGGCTCTGGACAACCTTTTAATTCGAAATGATGATGAATAGGTGCCATTTTCAATACACGTTCTCCAAATAACTTAAAATAACTTATTTGTAAGACTACAGATAAAGTTTCTATAACAAAAATAGCCCCCATAATCAACAATAAACATTCTTGATGCAATAACACCGCAATCACCCCAAGTGCACCTCCAAGTGATAAAGAACCAACATCACCCATAAATATTTGAGCTGGATAAGCGTTAAACCATAAAAAACCAAGACTAGCTCCAATGATAGCAGCACATACAATTGTTAATTCTCCTGAAAGATACAAATAAGGAATATGCAAATAATCAGAAAAGTGGATATCATTAGCTATCCATGAAACTATAGCTAATCCGGCTGTAATGAATATTACAGGCACAATGGCTAATCCATCCAGTCCATCAGATAAATTCACTGAATTACTTGTACCAACAACTACAAAATATGCCAGCACAATATACCAAATACCTAATTGTGGCATAAAATTTTTAAAGAATGGTAATACTAATTGTGTAGACGCAACGCTACTATCTGAAACAAAAATAATGATGATCAATGTTAAAGCAATTAATGATTGCCAAAAATATTTATGTAATGCACTCAAACCTGTAGAATTTTGCCTTTTTATTTTTAAAAAATCATCGATTAAACCTAATATTCCATATGTTATTAAAATAAATGATACATACCATACGTATGAATTAGATAAGTCAGCCCACATCATTATCGATATAATGATAGATAGAAGTATCGCAATCCCACCCATAGTAGGCGTACCTCGCTTTTGAGTATGCGTTTTTGGTCCATCACAACGCACTATTTGAAAAAAACAAAAATTACGAAACCATTTAATTATATGGTATCCTAGCGTCAAAGAAATCAACAATGCCGATAACAAACTAACAATAAACCTAAAAGTTAAATAATATACAATGTTAAATCTAGATGAACACAATACTAATACATGCTCTGTGAACCACAGTAACATTTTTACCCATCCTGAATAGCATTTATTATTTGCTCCATTTTACAACCACGTGATCCTTTTACCAATATACTAATTGATTCATGAAGAAACAATATCTGTTTGATATAAATAATTAAATCATTTTTACTGCTAAAATGTTCTCCCCTCCCACACATTTTAGAAATAAAATAACTAACACTACCTACAGTAATAATTTTATTAATATTTGTAGTTGCAATGAATTTACCAATATAACAATGATATTTTATCGTTTTATGTCTCCCTAATTCTAGCATGTCACTAACTACCAACAAACGATAACCAGGCATTGTAGTTAATACCTGGATAGCAGATATCATAGATCCAACATTTGAATTATAAGTATCATCTAATAATAACTTGCCTTTTCCTAAAATAATTGGAAACAATCTGCCAGGTAACATTTTTATACTTTCTAATCCAAAAACCACTGCTGACAAATCCGCTCCTACAGATAGAGCAAGAGCGCTAGCAGCTAAAGCATTAGCTATATTATGTCTTCCTAACATTGATAAAAACACCGAAGCAGTCCCATATGGACTGTGCAAAATAAACTGTGTTCCATGCTTTTTCACAACAATATTGCTTGCAAAGAAATCTACACCTACACAAGTACATAAAGAAAAAAACCATGTCGATTTCCCGTGCAATGTTTTACGCCATAAAGATAAAGCATGACTATCAGCATTTATAATACCTTTTCCGTTTACATCTAATCCAGAAAAAACTTTTCCTTTCTCTATTCCTATGTTAGCTAATGATCCAAAACCCGATAAATGTGATGGAAAAATATTATTTACTAAAGCTACGTCAGCAGCAACTATCCTACTCAATTGAGCAATTTCTCCAGGACGACTCGATCCTAGTTCAACAATCGCAAAATTGTTTTGTTTCGTTAAACGCAATAAAGTAATTGGTACTCCTATTGTATTATTAAAGTTACCTTGCGTCGCCATTACATGTCCACAGCCCATTAATATAGATGCGGTCATTTCTTTTACCGATGTTTTACCACTCGATCCAGTTATAGCAATAACCTTGGCTGATATTTGTCTACGCACCCAACACGCTAAAGTTATTAAAGCACAATGAGTATCAGGAACTATTAGTTGAGGAATATCTAATAACACATGACGACTTACTAATAACGCTTGAACACCAGAAGCAACCGCTTGAATTATAAAATTATGACCATCAAAACGTTTGCCTACTAATGCTATAAACATACATTGAGTATAAATAATATTTGAATTAATACTAATTGCATGAATAACCACATCCACCCCAATATGTTTAGCATTTAAAATTGGCGCTATTTCATGAAGACTAAATGGAATCATGATATATTATTCTTTAATAACTTTTTTACTATATCTTGATCAGAATGATACACACAATTATTTCCGACAATTTGATATCTTTCGTGACCTTTTCCGGCAACTAAAATCACATCCTTTGAACATGCCTTGAGAATAGCAGTCTGTATTGCAAAATAACGATTCTTAATAATTCTAATAATATTTTTTGAATATGTGATACCATACATAATGTCATTTATGATCAATTGTGGTTCTTCAGTGCGCGGATTATCATTAGTAATAATTACATAATCAGCATATCGCTGTGCTATATAACCCATTAAAGGCCGTTTACTTGAATCTCTATCACCTCCACAACCAAAAACACACCACAATTGCCCGCAACAATATCGTCGGATTGAAATCAGTACTTTCTCTAACGCATCAGGAGTATGTGCATAATCTACTACAACCATAGGATATCCATAAGAGCGGAACACCTCCATTCTACCAACTACCGGTTGTAATTGAGGTGATGTATGCACTAATAATGACAAAGGATATCCTAATACTAACAACGCACCCAAAGCTAATAATAAATTACTTACATTAAATGATCCCAACAATTGACTATGAATTACTCCACCTCCCCAGGTTGAATTAAAAATGATATCCATACCATACACGTGATAATTAATCTTAACTGCACATATCCATTTACCTTTCCAAAAACACGGTAAATTTTCCGTTATCGTCACTGCTACCGCTTGGGGCAAATAATATAACCATTGACAACCGATACGGTCATCAGCATTAATTACATATTTTTCTACATGTAATTCATCAAATAATCGCCATTTAGACATTGAATATTGCGTAATATTTCCGTGATAATCTAAATGATCATGACTTAAATTAGTAAATATAGCAACTTTAAAATACAAAGCATCTACACGATATTGCTCTAATCCATGCGATGACACCTCTATAGCAACAAACATAATTTTATTTCGAACAAATTGAGCTAATGTTTTTTGAATATCAACAGCAGAACATGTTGTATTATGAGATAAACATATATTACCCAACATTCCATTGCCTAAAGTACCCATGACGGCACTTTTTTCTCCCAATAATTGCATCCAATGAGCTAATAAATATGTTATAGTAGTTTTTCCGTTAGTACCAGTAACACCTATTAAATTCAAAAAACGTGATGGATGATTATAAAAACTACCTGCTATACCAGATATATATCGCGATAAATGATTAATGTAAATTACAGGTATTGTATGTGAATGATAACCATATTTTTCAGATACTTTTATATTATTCCAAGGTTCCGATAAAATCGCTACAGCTCCCTTTTTAATCGCATGATCAATATACAATCTCCCATCGGTTTGATAACCTTTGACTGCTATAAATAAATTTCCAAATGCAACATTGCGACTATCTAATTGTACCCCCGTTAATGCAAGGCCTGCAGGATCACTAGAAACACGCGATGCAATTAATTCATATAAATTATATAAATAACACATATAATATATTATAAAAAAATTTTGTTTCTTAAATTACTTTAAAAAATCCGGTGCCACATTCATTATCTTTAATGTATTCCCCATAACTGCACTAAACACTGGAGTGGATACCATACTTCCGTAATAATGACCATTTTTAGGATCATTTATTACTACTGCCAAAGCAAACCGAGGATTGCTCGCTGGAGCTACTCCAGCAGTACACGCAATATATTTATTAATATATTTTCCATGTAAACCAACTTTTTTCACAGTACCAGTTTTTACTGCAACCCGATATCCTTTAAGCGCCGATTGACATCTACCACTTGATAATGATACATTTTCCATCATATCCAAAACAGCACGCACTAACGATCTTGGAAAAATTTGTTTTCCTAATACCGAATCAGGATCAACCCGTATGATAGAAAGTGGTCTAGATATTCCCATGCCGCCGATAGTAGCATAAACTTTAGCTAATTGTAATGGAGTAATCATCAAACCATATCCATAAGAAAACGTAGCACGTTCTATGTCTGACCAACATCTATTATAAGGATATATACCACTACTTTCTCCCACTAAACCTATATTTGTTGCTTGACCCATTCCAAAATTCGAATACGCATTAACTAAAACCGCTGCAGGCATGGACAATGCTAATTTAGAAACACCAACATTACTGGATTTTTGTAATATCTCTTTAATAGTCAATTTACTACGATGTAATACATCCTTAATTTGGTGACCATTAATCATATAAGTCGATGTATCAATAACACTATCTGTTTTTATTATATTACATTTTAACGCAGCCATAATTACAATAGGTTTCACTGTAGAACCAGGTTCAAATGCATCAGTGATAGCACGATTACGCATAGTAGATTTATCAACAATAGATAAAAAATTATTTGGATCATATGATGGACTATTTGCCATAGCCAAAATTTCACCAGTGTTAATATCTATTAACACTATACTACCAGATTCTGCTTTATTTACATGTATAGCATGATTTAATTCCCGATATGCTACATGTTGTAGACGCTCGTCAATACTTAAAATAATATTTTGAGAAGATTGACCGTGTTTCAAAGTCATCTCTTCAACTACTCGACCAAATCTATCTTTTCGTACTGCTCTTTTTTCAGGTTGACCAGTTAACCGAGCATCAAAACTTTTTTCTATCCCTTCGATACCTTGGTTATCTATATTTGTTATTCCTACCAAATGAGCAGTGGAGTATCCAGAAGGATAATATCTTTTTGATTCTTTTCGCAAATATACTCCCGGTAACTTAAGTTGACTAATATATTTAGAAACAGAAGGATCAACTTTCCTTGCTAAATAAAAAAAATGTCCTATGGTCTTAGGACTCATGAAATAAGATAATTTAGCTGATGATATAGATAATAATTCAGTTAATTTCATCCAACGACATATATCAGTAACGATCCCACCACACTTGTTAATTTCCTCAGGATCAATCCAAACAGAATCGGATGGTATACTAATTGCCAATATCTGACCCATTCTATCAGTAATAACACCACGAATAGGCGGAGTGCTCTGTACACGCAGTGAACGCATATCGCCTGCACTGATCAACTGATCAGAACAAACAATTTGTAAATAAGCTAATCTTAGCAGCAAAATAATCAATATAAAAAAAACACAGCTATACAATAAATCGAAACGTCCTTTATGTAAATTTATTTTACAATTATAAAATTTAAACTTCATATAGCACAGGTTATATCATTACACAATGATATACAACATTGAATAATATTTTTTATCTATCATATGTATTTATCATTCATGGAGCTTATTATCTTGCATCAAATCCACATAACGCATTTGTAACTTATCTATAGCGACACGTTCAATTCGACTATAATGAGATAACATTTTTTCTGAAAGTATTAAACTACTCCATTCAGCATCCAAAACATTTTTTTCCAATAAAAGCTTTTCACGAACCATAATCATAGATCTGGTTTGATAAGTAACTAAAATAACCAACATTGCTGAAGTTAATACTAACAAAAATAAAAGCAATTGCCACTTACCGTAAATACGTAAATCATCGTAAATAATACTAATAAGATTATACTGTTTATTCGCCATCATACTCAAAGAATTAATTTTTCAGCGTAACGCAATATCGCACTACGAGCACGCACATTTCTTTTAATTTCTTGCTTTGAAGGTGTCAACTTCCCCATATTTTTTAATTGACACTCATTTTTATACTTACTAAATATTTGATAGTTTGTTAAAGGCAGCTTAGATGGCACAGACACAACACAACTGTGTTCACGAATGAAATATTTTACCAATCTATCTTCTAAAGAATTAAAACTAATTACCACTAGTCTCCCTTTTGGAGACAACATGACTAATGCATCGTTTAATACTCGTATTATTTCTTTTAATTCGTCATTAATATACATTCTAATTGCTAAAAAACTCTTAGTTGCAGGATGCTTGTGCATATTGCGATATGGAATAGTATCACAAATTAATTTGGATAAAGCAATCGCACTAGTAAAAGGTTTGTATCGTCTTTCAGCTACTATAGCCTTAGCAATATTTTTAGAAAATCGTTCTTCCCCAAAAGTTTTTAAAACCCAAGCAATATTTTCCAGAGATGCCTTTGATAACCATTCGGAAGCAGATTGTCCACTACTAACATCCATACGCATATCCAATAGCCCATCTCGCATAAATGAAAACCCTCTGCTATAATCATTTAGCTGCAATGTACTCATACCTAAATCTAATAAAATACCATCTACTGCTCCAATCAACCCCATATTTTCAACATACTTATTCATTTTAGAAAATACATTATGTATCATAGTAAATCTACTATCTTGTTTAGCAATAAATTCTCCAATTTTTACAGATATCCAATCTCTATCAATCGCCAATAAACGACCTTGTTTAGCTAATCTAGATAAAATTAACTTAGAATGACCCCCCACACCAAACGTTCCATCAATATATACACCCGTTGAATTAATGTTTAATGCTTGTATTGCTTCGTCTAGCAATACGCTAATATGATTACAATTAGTATAAAACATATATATATAACAACCAAAACATAGAGCAGCCACATACGTGCATTGAAGAAAATCGCAACAGTTAATAATAAAAAAACTATTAAACATATAATATTTCCATCTTTTATTATATTCAGCGACTGTAGAAATATTCAAAATTTGAAATATATTTTTAAAATTACACTTAAAACACTTAAATTTAAATTTATCATGATTATAATTTTATATTACAATATAATCATTATTATTAGCAATGATAAAATAAAAAAATCAATTTTAAAAAACTATAATAATATTCTTATTATAACATCCTGATTCTGATAATATTAATAGTTGACAAACGATATTTAATAGGCTTAAAATAAATTTAATGTAATAACTTATCATTTAAATCTGATGTTATTGATGGTCTACTAACGTACCATTAACAGAACATCATATACATTGACTGTTTCTAACACTTCATGAGACATGAATAATCTATGAATCAACGAGTCATTATTTTTGATACAACTTTAAGAGACGGTGAACAAGCTCTGCACGCGAGTTTAAACGTAAAAGAAAAATTACAAATTGCCTTTGCTTTAGAACGATTAGGAGTAGATGTTATGGAAGTTGGATTTCCAGTATCTTCTCCAGGAGATTTTGAATCAGTGCATACGGTAGCTCAAAAAATAAAAAACAGTTTAGTATGCGCCCTAGCCAGATGCATTGAAAAAGATATTGATATCGCAGCAGAAGCATTAAAAATAGCAAAAAATTTTCGTATTCATATTTTCTTACCTACTTCAACTATACACATGCAATCTAAATTGAAAAAAAACTTTAATCAAATCATAGAAATGACCATTCATGCAATACGTTATGCGAGAAAATACACTGATGATGTAGAGTTCTCTTGCGAAGATGCTGGACGTACTAATATAGATAATTTATGTCGTATTGTTGAAATTGCCATTCAATCTGGAGCAAACACAATTAATATCCCTGATACAGTAGGTTATACTACCCCATGTCAATTTGGACGCATTATCACTTCCTTATATAATCGTGTTCCTATCATTGATAAAGCTGTCATTTCTGTGCACTGTCATGATGATTTAGGTATGGCAGTAGGTAATTCTATTGCAGGTATACAAGCAGGAGCTCGTCAAATAGAAGGCACTATAAATGGTATTGGTGAACGAGCAGGAAATACCGCATTAGAAGAAATCATTATGGCTATTAAAGTACGAAAGAATCTACTGAACGTATACACTAACATTCATTTGCAAGAAATTTATAGAACTAGTCAAATAGTAAGTCAATTATGTAACATGCCTATACCAGCCAACAAAGCAATAGTTGGAGCAAATGCCTTCTCTCATTCCTCAGGTATTCATCAAGATGGTGTATTAAAAAATAGAAGAAATTACGAAATTATAAAACCAGAAAGTATCGGCTTAAAAGATGTTAAATTAAATCTTACATCACGATCTGGAAGAGCAGCAGTAAAACATCATATGAAAAAAATGGGTTATCAAGAAAACGATTATGACATGGACAAATTATATGATGTTTTTTTAGAATTAGCAGATAAAAAAGGGCAAGTATTTGATTATGATCTAGAAGCATTAGCGTTCATTAATAATCAACAAGAACAACAATCAGAATTCTTCAAATTAAAATGTTTTAACGTACACTCCAATTCTTCTGGAATTACTGAGGCTTCAATCAAATTATATTGCGGAACAAAAACGTGTTCTTATTTAGCAACAGGTAATGGACCAATAGATGCAATTTACACAGCATTAACTCATATTACCAAGTTAACTATAAATTTAGAAAAATATCAACTCAATGCAAAAGGCCATGGTCGTAATGCATTAGGTCAAGTAGATATTGTTGTATCATATGAAGGACGCAATTTTCATGGAGTTGGATTAGCTACAGATATAATAGAATCTTCAGTAAAAGCCATGATTCACGTTTTAAATAATATTTGGCGCGCAAAACAAGTAATAATCCAACGAAAATATATAAAAAAAGACAATAGCCAATAATTCGGATAACTTAAATATTTATGCATAATAATTATCGTATTGCAATTTTACCAGGAGATGGAATTGGGCAGGAAACCACCAGGCAAGTTTATAAAATTTTAAATGTGATAAAAAAACAATTTCAGATCAATATTATCACTACAGAACACAAGATAGGAGGAGATGCAATCAATAATGAAGGCACTCCTTTACCTGACAGTACCTTAAAATGTTGTGAACAATCAGACGCTATACTGCTTGGAGCGGTAGGAGGGCCACAATGGGCACATTTAAAAGGATTAGAAAGACCAGAGCAAGGCGCTTTATTAACTTTACGAAAACACTTTGATTTATTTGCTAATTTAAGACCTATATATCTTTCTGATACATTAAAAGAATTATCTCCTTTAAATGTAAACATTATCCCAAAAGGAATCGACATTATGTTTGTACGTGAATTAACCGGAGGAATTTATTTTGGAAAGCCACAAGGACGTTCGGGTACAGATGCAAATGAATATGCTTTTGATACTGCAATTTATCATCGCTTTGAAATAGAACGTATTGCTGATTTTGCTTTTAAAGTAGCTCAAAGTAGACGTAAGCACGTGTCTTCTGTAGATAAGGCCAATGTACTAAATACTTCTATGTTATGGAGAGAAGTGGTATCCCAGGTTGCAAAAAATTATCCAGATGTCGAATTAGAACACTTATATGTTGATAATGCTAGTATGCAATTAATTAAAAATCCATCTAAATTTGATGTTATTCTATGTTCAAATTTATTTGGAGATATTTTATCTGATGAATGTGCTATGATAAGCGGATCAATTGGTACATTACCTTCTGCTAGTATCAATGAACATAATTTTGGTCTATATGAACCTGCTGGAGGATCTGCTCCAGATATTGCAGATAAAAATATTGCTAATCCTATCGCGCATATTCTCTCTGCTGCATTATTATTTAGATATAGTTTAAAATTAAATCATATTGCAATTGCAATTGAAAAAGCAGTTGCTAAAACATTAGAGTTAGGATATCGAACAATTGATATAGCAAAAAAAAATGAAAATAGTATAAACACTAAAAAAATGGGTGATATTATAGCTTCATTAATTCACAATAAAAGAGACAAATGACATGGGAAAATCCCTATATCAGAAATTATACGATGCACATATAATCTACGAAAATATAGATGATGTTCCAATATTATATATTGATCGGCATTTGTTGCATGAAGTTACGTCTCCACAAGCTTTTGAAGCGCTACGTTTAAAACAACGTGCAGTTAGACAACCGAAAAAAACATTTGCCACTATGGATCATAATGTTTCCACCACAACAAAAGACATTAATGACTCTGGAAGTATATCTAAAATACAATTAGACACATTAACGAAAAACTGCAAAGATTTTGAAATCACATTATTTGATTTAAACCATCCTTATCAAGGAATAGTTCATGTTTTAGCTCCAGAACAAGGCCTCACATTACCTGGTATGACTATTGTATGTGGAGATTCTCATACCGCTACTCATGGAGCTTTTGGTGCTTTAGCTTTTGGAATAGGAACATCAGAAATTGAACATGTGCTAGCAACACAAACTTTAAAACAAATTAGATATAAGTCAATGCAAATGATCCTATCAGGCACTATCGCTCCTCATATTACCGCCAAAGATATAATTTTAGCAATTATTGGAAAAGTGGGGCATGGAGGAGCATCCGGTTATGTAGTAGAATTTTGCGGACCCATTATCACCTATTTAAGTATGGAAGAACGTATGACCCTTTGCAATATGGCTATCGAAATGGGAGCAACTTCTGCTTTAATAGCACCAGACCAGATTACTTATAACTATTTAAAAAATCGTAAATTTTCCCCAAATGGAATAAATTGGGAGCAGGCATTGTTGTATTGGAAAACTTTATATTCCGATCAAAATGCTCATTTTGATAAAAAATTTGATTTTGATGTATCTAACGTTAATCCTCAGGTAACTTGGGGTACTAATCCTAGCCAAGTGATCTCTATTGACCAACCAATTCCATCTCCAGAATCTTTTACAGACCCTATAGAACGCAATTCTGCTGAACGTGCTTTAATTTATATGCAACTCCAATCCAACACTTATTTAACAGATATTTCTATTGATAAAGTATTTATAGGATCATGTACTAATTCACGCATTGAAGATTTACGCATAGCGGCAAAAATGATTAAAGGACAACATGTACCTAATACTACGCAAGCAATAGTAGTACCTGGATCTAAATTAGTAAAAAATCAAGCAGAAAAAGAAGGATTAGACAAAATATTTATACAAGCAGGATTTGAATGGCGATTACCTGGTTGTTCTATGTGTTTGGCTATGAACAATGATAAGCTTAATGCAGGTGAACGTTGCGCTTCTACTAGCAATCGTAATTTTGAAGGACGTCAAGGCCCTGGAAGTCGCACTCATTTGGTCAGCCCGGCAATGGCAGCAGCTGCTGCCATTGCCGGGCGCTTTGTAGATATCCGTAAATTAAAATAAATATAAAAGGACACATATATATATGACTCAATTTATTCAACACACTGGTGTAGTTCTACCACTTAATATTGCTGACATAGATACTGACAGCATAATCCCAAAACAATTTTTAAAAGCCACTACTCGGTCTAACTTCGGACTATACTTATTTTTTAATTGGCGATTTCTTAAAAATAGCCCTACCATTTCAAATCCTAATTTTGTATTAAACGAACCTCATTATAAAAACGCTAGTATTTTATTAACTCAAAGAAATTTTGGATGTGGATCATCTCGTGAACATGCAGTATGGGCGCTTATGGATTATGGATTCAAAGTTATTATAGCTCCAAGTTTTGCAGATATTTTTCATAAAAATAGCTTTAATAACCGCTTGTTACTTATTAGTTTATCAGATCTAAAAATAAACAATTTAATGAAAGAAGTTTCAATACAAAAAGAAAGTGTATCCTTTACGGTAGATTTATATGAACAAACCATCTACACACACAATAAAAAAAAATATTTTTTTGAAATAAGTGATTTTTATAAACGTTGTATAATGAACGATATAGACAATATCAACTTAACTTTACAATATGATGCTGCTATTAAAAAATATGAATATAATCAACCACCATACTTAAAATAAGCATAAAAACATAAACAATATAAATACCATTATAATATATACATTTATAAAAAATTAAAATAAACACAAAAAATAAAAATTATTGAAATATACAATATAATTACAAAAATCCTTAATACATACCACTAATCAAACACTAAAAATATTTACATATAGTATATGTCAATTTGAATAAAACAACAAAAACAAACTAATACCGGATCATTAATACTATTTTTATCACTTTTCTTCTTTATATAGATTAATTAAAAATTAATCTATATAAAATCCAAATAAATAATACCTGTCATCAATAAATCAAAATAAATCATCCAAAATATTATTTATATAAATAAACAAAAATTTGAAAAATAATCTTAAATCTAGTATTATTATAGCAGATGCATGTTAGTATCCTCTCTTATATATCAATAAAAATGTCTTTGTAATATAAAAAATATAGAAAAATCAATTAAAACATATGTTACTTATTTATAATACAATATTTACATCATGTTATTTGATCAATATCAAACAATGTTCAGGCATAACTACACTATATATAAAAAATACGTTTATTAACACAATCACAAAGATTGCTTCATTTTGAAAAAATATGTATCAAAATAGTTATATCAATAATATTAAGTTTTTTCTAAAAAATTTCATCATTAATTCTATCTTATTAATACTTCATACTCAATTCTATTTTTTAGCTTATGCGTCTAATTATTTACACATTCCTACAATTAACAATCTTTTTGTTGTTGACCAGCCCATGTATATACAATCTGATGAATTAGAAGTGTTTTATCCTAAAAAAATACAGTTTTCTGGACATGTCACTATGAAACAAAATAATAATATTTTAACGTCCGATAAACTAATAATATCATGTAACAAAAAAAATGAGTTATTATATAATACACTGTATGCCTGTGGTCATATTAATTATCACAACAAACATATTGTATTAACAGGATCCCATGCTTGGATTGATTTATATAATAAAAACGTTGATATTCATCACGGTACATATTATTTATTAACACCACATATTTATGGTACAGCAAATTCTATAATGCAACGAAAAAACAATCGTTACACTATCATTAAAGAAGGAAAATGTACTTCCTGTATGGCAGATGATAATTACTGGAATATAACAGGATCAGAAATGATTTATGATAATCATAAACATAATATAGATATTTGGAATGCTTGTCTCAAAATAAAAACAATACCAATATTCTATAGCCCCTACCTATCATTATCCTTACATAAAAATAATGTTTTAAGACGCTATATACCTAGTATTAAATACAGTAGTAAATATGGATTAATCTTTAAAATACCGTGTCCTATTAATTTCTCAAAACATTACTCAGGAAGTATTTCCCCATTTTACACATCTAACCTAGGAATACAATTAGAAACAGAAATCCACTATTCATTGAAACCAGGAACTGGATTATTAATTTTAGATATCATAAACAATGACAAACTATATAATAAAAATTTTTCCAAAAATTACTACAACAAACATTGGCAATTATATTGGAAACACAATGGTATCATGAATAAAAAATGGCATTTTTGTTCTAATTACATTTCATCCACAGGATCTGATAACTATATTGAACATTTCAACATACCAGCAGTACACACATACCCTCACAATGATCATATAAATCAAAAAATTCTATGTAATTATAGTAATAAAAATTGGAACGCTAGCTTAGCTTATTTTGGTATTACAAATATTCCAACCAAAGCGGTTCAAAATAACTGTAATTACAATGCAACACCGCAACTAGAATTAAATTCATATTATTACACAAACATTAAACACAGACCATTTAATTTAAAATTATTTCATCAACTAACACAATTTACACCTACAAATTATTATTTCCCAAAAACAATCAGAATACACACGGAACCAACTGTAAATTTCTCAATAAATGATTACTGGGGTAATTTTAATACTGAAGCAAAACTAATAATAACACATTATCAACAAAAAAATATAAATCACTACAATACAACACAATGCTCAAACTATCATTTACAAAATATAGTCAATCGTATTATTCCGCAATTTAAAATAAACGGGAAAATGATTTTCAAAAAATCAACACATATTCCAAAAAAATATAAACATTTTTTAGAACCAAAATTACAATATTTATATATACCGTATCGTTTTCAAGACAACATCGGTATGTATGATACTGACATCATGCACATAGATCATAAAAAATTATTCCATGAGAATACATATAGTGGATTGGACCGTATTTTTCCTGTTAATCAAATTACGGGAGATATCACAATGCGATGTTTTAAGAAAAAAAAAGAAATTTTTTACGCATCTATAGGTCACATTTTTAACTTAAAACAATGCAATTCTAAATATTGCACAACAACCCAACGCACAATGCATAAAATTTCCGATAATATCCTATTGTTTTCAGGACTTGGACATTGGACTATTAATGACCATTGGAAAATAAACACTGAAATGAAATATGATATGCAACATCACGCATTATCTTTTGGAACTCTAATATTAGAATATAAAGGAAAAAATAATCAAATATTACAAACAAATTATCGATATACTAGTAAACAATATCTCGTAAAAATACTATCAAATATCAACGAACCAATTTACCAGAACACAATTGCGCAACTCGGTATTCTTGCTGGATATCCCTTAATCGATCATTGGAAAATAAATTGTTCTTATTACCATAATCTCAAAACTAATCAAACCATTGATCAAACAATAGGGATACAGTATTATACTCCGTGTTGGGATATAAATATAGCTTGCGAACGGAAAATTATTAATTGGAATAATCAATTAAATCATAATACATATGATAATAAGATACGATTAGATATTAAAATATATAGTTCTACAACAGATTTTAAGTCGAACTCATATAAAATGTTGAATATAGGTACCCTACCATATCAACATACATTTTGAGTTGATATCCCACATTAAATTAAAATACGTCCTTACAACAAAACATCATTAATTATATGAAATTTTGGAAAATATTAACTCTAATATCTATATTACAAACAAATGCTGTTTTTGGAACGTTAAAAACACTAGATAGAATGGTAGCATTAGTAAATCATCATATTATATTAGATAGCGACATAAGAAATAATATCTATATGTTTCATAATAACATATATAACGTTAATAACGATATCTCACAAAATATTATCTATTACCAACAAATCTTAAATCAATTAATCACGGATCACCTCATTCTTCAAGTCGCTACTCAACAGAATATCAATATTGAGTACAATAAACTTGATCAGATGATTAATTGTATTGCACATCTATATGGTATGACACTAGATCAATTTCGTCTACATTTACATAATATTGGTTTAAATTACGAAAAATATTATTCACAACAATATCGAGAACTCCTTAAAAAAAGTATATGCGATAGTGTTCTTTATTATCGTTCTAATATATTAATGCATGAAATAAAAAAAACTTCCAAAGAATCAAATACTGTTAACGTGAATAAACAATTTAAATTACGACATATTACATTTTCATTGCCAATACAACCCGCTCAAAGTCAAATAGATAGAACAAAAGATTTTGCAAGGTTATTAATTAAAAAAAAAGCATCTAATAACAATATTAAAGAATTAATGAATACATACTTTAATAAAGAGATCATTCAAATAATCAAAGTACAAGAAACAGAATGGATATCATGGAAAGATATACCTATGATTTTAGATAAACATTTACAAAAAGCAAAAAAAAATGATATTATCGGCCCAGTTGTATCTTATGATGGGATACATATTATAGAAGTACAAGATATGCGCTACAAACAAACTATATTTCCTATAACCAAAATCAAAGCAAAAATATTTACTATAAAAAATTCACATAAAAATGCAAACATAATAGAACAGCTTCTACAAACTAAAGAACACATCGAAAAAAGTAATACTACAGATGATATGATTACTAAAAAATCACAAGATATACATATTAATCAGTATGAAGAAAACATAATATATCAGGATTTAGACGATTTTGACCCATCAATTCGCAGAGTTTTAGCTTCTTTAAAAAGAAATGAAATTAGTATACCAGTATATACTTCTAATGGGTGGCGTTTAATTCAATTAATAGATATATCTATTTTAGATTATAATGAAATAATGTATGAACGTACTTACTTATATTTATTAAACAAAAAATTTGATGAAATTATGAAAAACTGGATTCAAGAATTACGATCTGCATCATATATTAAGATTATTAAATAAAAATGATTAAAAAAAATAAACAATTCCAACGAATTGTTATCACTACAGGCGAACCTGCTGGAATTGGCCCTGATATAGTCATCATGAGCGCGCAGAAAAAATGGCCCGTAGAATTAGTTGTATGCGCAGATCCCAATTTATTATTAGATAGAGCAAATCAAATCAATTTACCTCTAAAATTACGCTCTTATCACTCTAAAAAAATAACCACTCCTTGCCTACCTGGAGAACTATCCATATTAAAAATATTACTTCCAAAAAAATCCATACCCGGTCAATTAAGCATTGATAACAATAACTACGTTATCAATGCTTTAACTCGAGCATCACAAGGATGTTTAAACGGAGAATTTGCAGCATTAGTCACTGGACCTATACATAAAGCTATTCTTAATAAAGGAAACATAGAATTCTATGGACACACTGAATTTTTATCTCAAATCAGCAAATGCAAAAAAACTGTAATGATGTTAAGTAACAATATACTACGTGTTGCTTTAGCCACTACTCATGTACCTATATTATCTGTTCCAACAATGATTACTCAACAATCTCTCTGTAATACTATTTCCATCCTTGCTAAAGGACTTAAAAAATACTTTAATATTCCATGCCCTATAATTTATGTATGTGGTTTAAATCCACATTCTGGAGAATCTGGTTATATAGGAAAAGAAGAAATCAAAATTATTATACCCGCTTTAAATATTTTAAAAAAAAACATTAATTACAAAATAATAGGACCTTTACCAGCTGATACAATATTCCAACCAAAATACATCCAACATGCAGACGTAATACTAGCAATGTATCACGATCAAGGATTACCTGTTCTAAAATATGCTGGGTTTGGTAAATCAGTAAATATTACTTTTGGATTACCTTTTATTAGAACTTCTGTAGATCATGGTACCGCCCTTGACCTATCCGGAACAGGAACGGCTCTACCTAATAGCATGATTATGGCGATTACAATCGCAATTAACATGATAAATAATATCAATGAAAAAAAAATACTATAACAATCATTTCATACAAAAAAAATGGAGCCAAGTATTCCTTAAAGACCAAAATACTATTGACACTATCATTAAAACTTTCAACCCCAAAAACCATCAAAAAATAATAGAAATTGGACCTGGATTAGGCGCATTAACCAAAGAAATTTTAAATATTGTTGATCCCAATTCTTTAATATTAATAGAACGTGATTTCAATTTAGTCAAAAGACTAACTCAAATGTTTAATAAAAAAATTAACGTTGTATATCAAGATATAATGAGAATAAATTTTTTTGATTTATCACACCAAGTTGGACAAAAATTACGATTAATAGGAAATTTACCCTATAATATAGCCACAAAATTAATCATATATTTGTTCAAATATATTAATGTAATTTACGATATGCATTTTATGTTTCAGAAAGAAGTAGCTAGACGACTTTACGCAAGCCCCAATAACAAAGAATACGGAAGATTAAGTGTAATAGCACAATATCATTGTAAAATTATTCCATTGTTAAAAATACCAGCAACTTCTTTTGTTCCTATACCAAAAGTAGAATCTATAATAGTACATTTACTCCCTCACACAAACACTCCTTATCCAATAATTAATATCAAACAGCTCTCTTTGCTTACAAAATTAGCATTCAGCCAAAGACGAAAAACTCTTCGCAATAGCCTATCCATACTCTTTGATGAATCAGAAATAAAACAAGAAGGAATCAATCCAACATTAAGAGCAGAAAATATAACTATTTCCCAATATTGTATATTAACAGCTATGCTAAAAAATAAATTAAACTTACCATCTATATGATATTGTCATCAACATTCATAATTATTTATAATTGTATTTAAAAAAAATGTTTTTTTATATATATTACATTTATAAATATATTAATAACTTGAATATTTTAATAATTAAATACACAATAGTGTAAAATTTTTTAAAAATGAAGTAGCCGTCATTTTAATTCACTGCTCTTTGTTAAAAAACTTTTGTTTATGTTTTATAAACAAATTAACTTTATAAAAGATCTCTTCTTTTAAGAGAAAGATCTTCATTTAAATAAGAAATATAAAAAATAATAATCATATATATTGGACTAATTTTTATTTTAAAAAACACCTATAATCGCATATGTCTACTTATTTTATTGGAGACATCCACGGATGTTATAAAAACTTAAGCACTATACTAGAACTTGTGTGTTTTAACCCCAATATTGATACTCTACATTTAACTGGAGACTTAATTGCTAGGGGTCCGAACTCATTAGAAACCTTACGTCTCATTCATGCCTTTAAAAAAAGTGCCCACCTGGTATTAGGTAACCATGAATTACATTTATTAAAAATATATTTTGGAACAAATCACAAAACACATAAAGATTACTTTGATGCTATATTAAATGCTCCAGATCTAGAAGAATTAATTCATTGGTTACGTCATCAACCTATGCTATATATAGATGAGGATAAAAAAATTTTAATGGTTCATGCAGGTATTAGTCCTAACTGGAATATTAACAATGCTAAAAAATATGCTAAAGAAATAGAAGAAATTTTAGCCAGCAATTATTCTTATCTACTTTTTAAAAAAGATATACATAATAATGATGTAAATTTATCTCATTTACATCAGATAAACACTGAAAAATTAAAACAAATACAAGAAAACATCAATGTATTTACGCGAATGCGTTATGTTTATATCAATGGTCAATTAAATTTAACATATAAAGGCACTCCCAAAAACGCTCCAAAAAATATATATCCATGGTTTTATTTAACTAAATTAGTTAATCCAACATATGATATAATCTTTGGTCATTGGGCATCATTGACAGATATACAAATTCCATCTGGTATTTATGGATTAGATTCTGGTTGCTGTTGGGGAGGATCTCTTACCTTATTGAGATGGGAAGACAAAAAAATTATACGTGTACCGTGTACACCACCTGCTTAATTATTAAAAAAATAAATACATATAAAATCACAAATAATTATTTATACATACTCTACACAGACTAAAAATAAATTAGAATTATTAAAAATTACATTTTAATCCATCGTCCTTTTTAGACAATTCATATCAACTATTAACATCAAAATATTAGTATCCACTGACATAAACACTTTTCATAACTCACTATAATATATTCATTAGCAACGTTCTAAAATTTTAAAATTTATATAATGACAAAAATCTTCGTTAACTTCATAAAAACTATCAAAAATAGATCTCCATTCTCTCATATTATAACCAGGAAACCAAACATCACCATCAATATCAATAATATTATTAATATATGTTAAATATAAGCGCTGCGCACAAGGCAAAAAAGCATTATACACTGCACTCCCCCCAATTACCATAACTTCATATGCATCTTGTACCAAAAGTAAAGCATCATCTATATTCTCCACCACAAAAACACCATTATAATTATTTATCAAATTACGACTTAAAACAACATTAAATCTATTCAATAATGGTTTCCTACCAATAGACTCAAATGTTTTACGCCCCATAATAATTGGTTTACATATAGTATGATATTTAAACCACTTAATATCTACAGGTAAATGCCAAGGAATAGCATTTTTTTTACCAATTACTCTGTTGATAGTCAATGCAGCAATCAAGCTAATAATCATATATATAACTACTTAAACACGTATTAAATTCAACAAAATATACTTTAATAACATCGGAATAATATATATACTGATACCAACCAAACTAAAAAATTAAAATTATTATAATTATATCAATAGATTATCAATTATAACTTAGTGTACTATCCTAGAATGCATATCTTGAATTGACACTACATACTCCGTAGTATCAACAGTCAATGACATAGCTGCGGCGACACTTCCATTGATTGTAGTACCATAATGAACATTATGTTGTAATGCAATGCAACATAATAATGTTGCATTGTCTTTTTTATCATCAAATTTATCTGTTAAAGTAGTGTCAACAATATAACTATATTCACCATTCTTAATTTTTTTGTAAACACATGCATGAGCAATATGTACGGGTCTAATCATTTTAGAAACCATACCAACGCTCTTTAACATTCTTGCTGTTTCATGTGTAACATCCAACATAAAACCACTTTGAATAAACTTGGTCACTAAATTTACTGCCTTATCTATATCTTTTCTAGATAATGATAATAATACATCACCATGTTTTTTCGTATCAAACTGACTACTTAATGTTGCTTTAGCAAACGCTTCTTCAAAAGTACGCCCAATACCCATCACTTCCCCTGTGGATCTCATTTCTGGACCTAATTTTGGATTAACATCAATAAATTTATTAAACGGTAATACTACCTCCTTCACTGAAAAATAAGGAGGAATTACTTCTTTTAAAATACCTTGATCCAATAAAGACTGTCCAATTATCACCCGAGTCCCAATTTTTGCTAATGCCACACCAATAGCTTTAGATACAAAAGGAACAGTACGTGATGCTCTCGGATTAATCTCAATTACATAAATCATATCTTTCTGTATTGCAAATTGTATATTGACCAAACCTTTTATATTAAATTTAAATGCTAATTTTTTTACTTGATAACGTATTCTATCTTGAATATTTTTACTCAACGTATAAACCGGCAAGGAACACGCTGAATCTCCAGAATGTACTCCCGCGTACTCAATATGCTCCATAATTCCCCCAATAAACACCTGTTTCCCGTCACAAATAGCATCTACATCTACTTCAATCGCATTTTCTAAAAACCGATCTAATAAAACTGGTGCATTATTAGATACTTTTATAGCGTTTTTAAAATAGAATAATAATTCTTTTTCATTATATACTATTTCCATAGCTCTACCTCCTAAAACATAAGAAGGCCTAACTACTATAGGATATCCTATATCCTTAGCTTCTTTTAAAGCCGAAGTTATGGAGGTAACAGTAACATTATCAGGTTGCTGTAACCCCAAACACTTTATTGCACGTTGAAATCGTTCTCTATTTTCTGTTTGATCAATTGCATCTGGAGTAGTACCTATAATAGATACCCCAGCCTCTTCCATTTCTTTAGCTAATTTTAATGGAGTTTGGCCTCCATATTGAACAATTACTCCTGTTGGTTTATTAATACGTACGATCTCTAAAATATCTTCCAATGTAATTGGTTCAAAATAAAGAACATCTGATATGTCATAATCAGTAGAAACAGTTTCAGGATTACAATTTACCATAATTACGTTATATCCGATTTCACGCAATGTTAATGCTGCATGCACACAACAATAATCAAACTCAATCCCCTGCCCAATACGATTAGGTCCTCCTCCTAATATCATAATAGTTTTATTTTCTTTATTACATTGAAATTCACATTCGCCATCGTAAGTAGAATACATATAGGAAGTATTAGTAGAAAATTCTGCTGCACATGCATCTACATGTTTATATACAGGATGTACATCATACAAACATCTTAATGAACGAATCTTGCTTTCTGATACACCTGTTAATTGTCCCAACCTTGCATCAGAAAAACCTTTCTTTTTAAGAAAATGTAACCAATGCTTATTAAGACATGATATACCTTTAAACATCACATCATTCTCTAATCGCACTAATTCTTCAATTTGAGCTAAAAACCAGCGATCAATATTAGTTAAATAAAAAATTTGTTCTAAAGACATACCGTAACGAAAAGCGTCTGCAATATACCATATTCGATTATTACTAGCATTTTTTAATTCATATACAATCACATTAAATGCTGTAGGATGATCCAAATTAACTTTAGGATCTAACCCCGTTACTCCCATTTCTAATCCACGTATTGCTTTTTGTAAAGATTCTTGTTGACTACGGCCGATTGCCATTACTTCACCTACTGATTTCATTTGAGTTGTCAGTCTATTGTTTCGTTCTGGAAATTTTTCAAAATTAAAACGTGGAATTTTAGTTACTATATAATCAATTGATGGTTCAAAAGATGCTGGAATACAACCACTCGTAATATCATTTGACAATTCGTCTAAAGTATATCCTACTGCTAACTTAGCGGCTATTTTTGCTATAGGAAATCCAGTGGCTTTTGAAGCTAACGCTGATGACCGAGATACCCTAGGATTCATTTCTACCACAACAAGTCTTCCATTGTTTGGATTCACTGCAAATTGCACATTAGCCCCACCGGTATCTACTCCAATTTCACGTAGTACCATTATTGCAGCATTTCTCATAATTTGATATTCTTTATCAGTCAAAGTTTGAGCTGGTGCCACAGTGATAGAATCGCCAGTATGAATACCCATAGGATCAACGTTTTCTATAGAACATACTATTATACAATTATCTTTAATATCACGTACTACTTCCATTTCATATTCTTTCCAACCCATTAAAGATTCATCAATTAACAGTTCATTATAAGGAGAACAATCTAATCCGTGTTTACAAAGTTTTATAAATTCTTCTTTAGTATAAGCAACACCACCTCCACTCCCTCCTAAAGTAAAAGAAGGACGAATAATACAAGGTAATCCAATTTTTTTTAAAACCATCATAGCCTCATTTACATCATGTGCAACTCCAGATCGTGCTGTTTCTAAGTTGATTTTTTTCATAGATTCTCTAAACTTTTGACGATCTTCTGCTTTATAAATAGAATCTATCGTAGCTCCAATCGTTATTATATTAAATTTTCTTAAAATTCCGTGACGTTCTAAATCTAAAGCGCAATTTAAAGCAGTTTGCCCACCCATAGTTGATAACAGTGCGTCTGGATGTTCTTTTTCAATAATCTTACATATCATTTCCCAACGAATCGATTCAATATAAGTAGCATCAGCCATATCAGGATCCGTCATAATTGTAGCAGGATTAGAATTTACCAAAATAAGACGGTATCCTTCTTCACGTAATGCCTTGCAAGCTTGTGCGCCAGAGTAATCAAATTCACAAGCTTGGCCGATAACAATTGGACCAGCTCCCAAAAGCAAAATACTACGTATATCGGTTCTTTTTGGCATATTGCACTCCCTACAACTTATTACATTAATTACGATAGTCTTTAATCAATTTAATAAAATGACTAAACAAAGATGAAGTAGCATCATGAGGTCCAGGACTAGCCTCCGGATGCCCTTGAAAACTAAAAGCAGGTTTTTTAATATGATGAATGCCTTGAAGCGTACCATCAAACAATGAAATATGTGTTATTTTTAACGTATCAGGTAAAGTGTTTTTATCGACTACAAAGTTATGATTCTGAGTGGTAATTATAACCTTGTTTTGTTCTATATCTTTAACCGGATGATTAGATCCATGGTGACCAAATTTCATTTTTACAGTTTTGGCGCCATTGGCTAGCGCCAATAATTGATGACCCAAACAAATACCAAACAATGGGATTTTAGTCGTATTTAAAAAAGTTTGGATAGAATGAATTGCATATCCATATGCATTTGGATCCCCGGGGCCATTAGCTAAAAAGATACCATCTGGTTTCATATCAATTATTTCTTGTGCTGCAGTATGCGCTGGAACTACTGTTAATAAACAACCATAGTCTACTAATATACGCATAATATTCCGTTTGACACCAAAATCATATACTACAACGCGATAAGGTAAACTCAATGGAGTAACAAATATTCCAGATTTAATATTCCAAGTACCTTGCTTCCAAATATACTGCCTAGCAGTACTTACTTCGTGAGCAAGATTAAGCCCATGCAGTCCAGGAAATGCACGAGCTTTACGTAGGGCTAATGTGGCATCAGGCACGTCACGAGCAATAATACAGCCATGTTGTATTCCTTTTTCCCGTATTAGCCGTGTTAACTTACGAGTATCTACCCCAGCAATTCCAACAACATTTTGTTGTACTAAATAAGCTGAAAGAGTCAAAGTATGACGAAAATTGCTAACAAGAATTGATAAATTACGAATAATAAGCCCTCTTACCTGAATACAAGAAGATTCATTATCAAATTCATTAGTACCAACATTTCCAATATGAGGACAAGTCAACACAACTATCTGATATGCATAAGAAGGATCAGTGATTATTTCTTGATACCCAGTCATTGATGTGTTAAAAACTACCTCTCCTACTGTTTCTCCTGCTGCACCTATGGCATAACCATAAAATCGATTACCATCTTCTAACACTAATAATGCCGGTTTCATCAAAGTACCTCTGTACTTATCACATAAGTAAACATTAAATACATAGTTTATATTTAATTTATTAAAAATGATTAGTTAAATATTAAATATTTAATTCTATTATTTTAGTTTAAAATAAAACATGTGTAAATAAAATTTACACATGTTTTATTTATTATTAATCTCTGAAATATTCAAACATATCAACTAACAATATATTATATTATGATACATAATATAATTATTCTTCTGGCAGAGCATCATAGTAAAGTATTCACTCCAAAATATCACTTACACTAAACAAACCTATTTTATCACATCCTAACCAAACAGCTGCACGTAATGCTCCATGAGCAAAAATTAAACGATCCGATACTTTATGTGTTATTTCTAAACACTCTCCTAACCCTGTAAATAAAACAGTATGTTCCCCAACAATATCTCCAGCCCGCAGCGAATGAATCATTATTTTCTTGTCAAGATATACTGATTCATTCTCTGTACAATCAACGTTACAATCCACAATTTTATCAGATTGGATAAGTCGCAATGCATTGCATATAACATCTTTCATCATTAAAGAAGTACCAGATGGTATATCATGCTTCTTGTTATGATGAGCTTCAACAATATTGATATCTGAAGAACTACCTATACTTTGTGTAATATTACATAATATTTTCAATATTAATGCTATACTTACACTAAAATTGGAAGAAAAGACAATTCCTATTTTTTGGGATGCATTTTTAATAAAACTCTTATGTGTCAGGTTAAACCCAGTAGTACCAATAATTATGTTTTTTTTATTATTAGTACAAAATTTTAAATATTCCATAGATATATCAGGCGCAGTAAAATCAATTAAAATATCAAAATCATCTTTAATTGATTCAATATTGTCAGTGATTTTTACACCTAAAGCATTAGTTTTAATTAATGTCCCAACATCCATCCCACAAATATTAGAATTTGAACGTGCTATAGCAGCTCCCAAAACAATTTTTTTACTAAACTGCTTTTCTCCTTGCACAATACATGTTAATACCTTTTCACCCATTCGCCCAGTCACTCCACTAACAGCAACACGCAGACATGCACTATTCATGATTTTATGCACCTTATATAATATTTATTAAATATAAAAAATTTATAATCCCAATGATTTCTCAGATACAGTCTATAAGATAACGAATATTATATTTTTTATTTTTTGTGTATTTATCTTTTATTATTTTTACAAATTCATCAACTAATTAATTTTCCATTTAATAAAATTAAATAAACAATAAAAACATGATTTTATAAATTTTATATACTATCTTATATTATTTAAATTTAAAGTTTAATCATTTATTAATATAATTAATAAACACATTATCAATCTGAAATATATATATATATATATCAGATTTTAGGTATATCAAAAAACACATGTTCCTCCTGTCCCATTATTTCTTCCACAACAAGAAAATCTTTGCTTAGTATACGTAGTTTTTCAACAACTTGATCTACTAAAATATCTGGAGCTGACGCCCCAGCAGTAATACCAATATTGTTTATCCCACGTAACCAATCTCCTTGAATTTCATTAGCGTGACCAATTAAATATGCAATTTTTCCTATACGATGCGCTAACTCTATTAATCTTACAGAATTAGATGATTTTTTTGATCCCACAACAAATATCATGTCTACCATTAAAGCTAAATCTTTAAGAGCATTTTGCCTATTAAATGTTGCATAACAAATATCAGTTTTTCTAGAACTCATAATATTAGGAAATCTTTTACGTAAAATTGCTATAATATTTGCAGCGTCGTCTACTGATAAAGTTGTTTGTGTCACAAAAAATAAATGATTTGGATTGTTCACCTGAAGTAACCAAGCATCTGATTGAGATTCCACTAAATATATTTTTCCTCCAGAATTTTTAGAAATATATTGACCCATAGTTCCTTCCACCTCTGGATGCCCAGAATGACCTATTAAAATGACTTCCATATCATTACGATCAGCCCGAGAAACCTCCATGTGCACTTTAGTGACCAGTGGACAAGTAGCATCAAATATAATTAATTTTTTAACTTGTGCTTGTTCTCGAACCTTTTTTGAAACTCCATGAGCAGAAAAAATTATAACCGAACCATTCGGTACTTCATCTAGTCTTTCAATAAAGATAACACCCTTTTCAGATAACTGAGTGACTACATAATCATTATGTACTAACTCATGTCGTACATAAATAGGAGCACCATATTTCAGTATAGCTCTCTCCACAATTTTAATCGCTCGATTTACTCCTGCGCAAAATCCACGCGGATTAGCCAATATAACTCTAATACCTATACCTCTCACTATAACAACATAATCAAATCAACTCATATTTAATACTTACATAAAACACAATAATTAATTTATAAAATTTATGTAAGACCACTGAATAAACATCAAAAAAATATTTCATTATACTATTACACACTTGTATATCAGGATACTAATTTAAATTGATTTCAAAAAATCATAATAATTTTTCATTATTAAAAGAGTAATCCCTATACAAATTTCTATATCTGCAACATTAAAAGTTGGCCAATGCCAACTTTTAATGTATATATCAATAAAATCCACTACTGTTCCATGTAATATTCGATCAAATAAATTACCTAAAGCTCCTCCAATAATCATAGAGTAAGATACTCTATAATAGTTAGAGTACTCAATTAATCTACATAACATTATAATCAATGTTATAATAATTAATATTATTATCCATATAAATATCCAACGATAATGTAAATTAACGTTACCAAATAACCCAAAAGATAATCCTGAATTATTAATATAATAACAATTAATACCAGGTAACAATGCTAATACCTCACCAAACAAAAAATGAGTTTTTACCCAGTATTTGCTGCCTATATCTAACAACATTAACAATATAGATAACCATAGCCATTTTAAATTTCTATAATTGTGTTGTCTGTTCATTAAAAAAACCTACGATTTTCTCCTGAACCAACCATATTACTAACACAACGCGCGCAAATGTTTAAATACTTTTCATATCGATCCGTATCTAAGCGATAATGCCAACAACGTAAACACTTCTTTCCTTTAGCTTTTTCTAAAAAAATTTGTAATCCCGGTATCCCTTCTGTCTTGTGTTGAGTAACACTAAGTTCATGATAATCTAAAACTATTACTGACGACGTTATTAATCCAAAAGAAAGCTCCTTCTCTAAGATACGTAATTTATTTGCCAACTCCGAAGTAGCATATAATATTATACTAGCATCCAAAGATCCACCAATGATTCCGCTAAGACGCGCTTGTTCAATTATCTTATTTACTTCACTTCTAACATTTAAAAAAATATTCCAACAATTATTGTTCATAATTTTTTTTGAACTTATACTGAACAACTCATCATACCATTCTTCAGTAAACACATATTTTGATCTATTTCCTGGAATATACTTCCAAATTTCATCAGCAGTAAAAGATAAAACTGGAGCGATCCAACGTACCAATGATTCTATAATATGATACAATGCAGTCTGACAACTGCGACGTTCTTTACTATTTTTCTTTGTAGTATACTGTCGATCTTTAATAACATCCAAATAAAATGAACCCATGTCTACTGAACAAAACTGCATAATTCGCTGTATTACATTATGAAAATTATACTTATTATAATCTGATATTACTTCCATTTGCACAGACAAAGCGCGATCTACCGCCCAACAATCTAATTCAATCATATTTTCTGGATGCACACAGTCTTTTTCTGGATTAAAATCACTAATGTTAGCTAAACAAAATCGAGCGGTATTACGAATACGCCGATACACATCAGTCGTATGCTTTAAAACAGCATCGGAAATGGTCATATCTTTAGAATAGTCAGAAGAAGCTATCCATAATCGTAAAATATCTGCTCCAAAATCTTTTATTATTTCTTGAGGGCTAATGATATTACCAAGAGATTTAGACATCTTACGTCCCTGAACATCTACAGTAAATCCATGAGTCAACACCTCTCTATAAGGCGCTTTACCCGTAATTGCGGTAGATATAATTAAAGAAGACATAAACCAACCCCGATATTGATCTGAACCCTCCAAATATAAATCTGGCAACTTTTCATGATATTCTAATCTTTCTGGTATCACTGAATCATAAGTAGAACCGGAATCAAACCATACATCAAGTGTATCTAATACTTTTTCATATTGATCTACTTCGATTTCTATAATATCTTCAACTTTCATATCCCACCACGCTTGTATTCCGAATTGTTCTACTCGTTGTGCAACTATTTCCATCAACTCAAATGTACGCGGATGTAAAATTTTAGTTTTCTTATGAATAAAAATAGGTATTGGTGTGCCCCAAACACGTTGTCTTGAAAGACACCAATCAGGTCTGTTAACAATCATTGTTTCAATACAAGCTCTACCTTTCTCTGGCATCCAACATACTTTATGTATAGTTTTTAATAATTTTTCTCTTAAATTATGTTTATCCATACTTAAAAACCACTGTGAAGTAACTTTAAAAATAACAGGAGTTAAATGACGCCAACAGTACGGATAACTATGTTTGTAGTTGTAGTTAACATGCAATAAAGCCCCTGACTGACTCAATAAATTTATTATTATATTATTGGACTGAAAGACTTGCATACCATTTAACATAGGATGCAGATCAGATACGTAATGACCTGTATCATCTATTATATTAATAATTTTAAAATTATATTTTCTACCCACAATATAATCATCTACACCATGATTTGGAGCAATATGCACCACTCCTGTTCCAGAATCTAGTGATACATGACAACTCAATACAACAGGAATATCAAAAAACATAAAAGGATGATGAAATCTTAACGATTCTAAAAAATTACCTGAAGTTTCTCCTATAACCTTCCAAGAAAAACATTGTACGCGTCGCATCAAAACATCCACCAAATTAGCCGCAACAATTATATATTTATCATTATTCATTACAATCAATTGATAACTGTAATCTGGATGCACAGCAATCGCTTGATTGGCAGGTAATGTCCAGGGAGTAGTCGTCCAAATTACTATTCCAATTGTATCTTTGCATATATCAACATTAAATATTTTAGAAATTCGAATGTTATCTACCGCATCAAAAACGACATCAATAGCAGGAGAAAGATGATCATTATATTCTACTTCTGATTCAGCTAATACAGAACAACATTTGAAACACCAATGCACAGGTTTAATACCTTTATAAAAATAACCCTTAGATATAACTTTACTTAAAGTTCGAATAATATTTGCTTCAGTCTTAAAATCCATCGTCAAATAAGGTTTCTTCCAATCTCCTAAAACACCTAACCTCATAAAATCTTTCTTTTGTATTTCTATTTGTTCCAAAACATAACTACGACAGGCAATACGAAATTCATTCCAATTAATATTAATCCCTGGTTGTCCTACTAATCGTTCTACCTGTAGCTCAATAGGCAATCCATGACAATCCCATCCCGGAGTATAAGGAGCATTATAACCCATCAAACCTTTATATTTAAGAATAATATCCTTTAGTACTTTATTTACTGCATGACCTAAATGAATATTACCATTTACATAAGGAGGACCATCATGCAATAAAAATAACTTTTTTCTACTTTTTTTTCGACGAATTGCTTCATATAAATTATCTTTATACCAACATTCTAACGTAACAGGCTCACATACAGATAAATCAGCACGCATTGAAAACGATGTATGTGGTAAATTCAAAGTGTTTTTATAGTCAATCATTTACAAATTATTCCATTTTTATGAATTCTGTTAAAATTATTATTATCATTAAAATAACCATGTACCTTTACTATATCGTTCTTAATTTGAGACTGTAATTTTTTTATAGACGTGAAATATTGTTCATCACGTATTTTAGCCAAAAAAACTACCTTAATATGATAGGTATATAGATTTTTAGATATATTAAATAAATATACTTCTAATTTTTGTTGATTTTTTCCAGTAGTTGTCGGACATGTTCCCACATTAGCTATACCTGGCAATGGAAAATTAGAAACACCATATACCTCCACTGCATATACACCATGTATAGGTAATCTTTTACCTTGTAATGATATATTAGCTGTAGGAAATCCAAGTGTACGACCTAATTTATCTCCATGTACTACTCGACCGGAAATACAATAAGAATGTCCGAGCAATAATTCAGCATCCAAAAGTCTATTTTCTATTAAAGCTATGCGTATTGCAGTACTACTTATTCTTTGATTGTTTACGTCAAGACAAGTAGCAGTACGTATTACCTTAAAACCTTCATTTTTACCTATTTTTTTCAATAAAAAAAAATCTCCTTTTCTACATGCACCAAATCTAAAATCATCTCCAACACAAACAAACCGTACTCCTAGTTTACATACTAATATTTTTTTAATAAAATTATCTGCTTCAATAGAAGCAAATTTCTGGTTAAAAGTAATACACAAAACAACATCTACGCCTGCTGTATATAAATAATTAACTTTATCTCTTAAACTAATTAACCTCATTGCTATTATATTAAACAAATATTCTTTAGGTTGTGGTTCAAAAATCATAACCACAACAGGTAATTTCAAATTACTCCTTTCTTTCTGTAATTTTGAAATTAATGCTTGATGCCCAAGATGAAATCCATCAAAATTACCAATAGCAAGTATACATCCTTTATGACGAGATTTTATATTATGCACACCTCTAACAAATTCCATGTCACATTTAAATAGATTATTAAAAAAATATTCATATGAGCTATATATGTATTTTTAACATCGCTGACTTATTGTATTAATTTAATATTCTGAAAATAATACAAATAATATAGTTTAAAATAAATTTATAAAACAAAATATGCTATAAAACGACAATAATAACCAATTATTTAATACATAAATAATCATTTGCAGTATACAATATAATAATATAATATGAACGTATGAGATAGTTAAAATTTAATACTTAAGAATGGTGTGTATATTGGCTAATACTAAATCAGCTAAAAAATCTCTTGTACAATCAAAACATCAACGCAAATATAATATAAGTCGTCGATCCATGTTACGTACTTTTATAAAAAAAGTATATGCAGCAATTGCAACTAAAAACAAAACAACCGCAACAACTGCATTTATTTCTATGCAAAAAATAATAGACCAACAAGCCGGTAAGGGTTTAATCCACAAAAACAAAGCTGCTAGATGTAAATCCAGAGTATATGCACGCATTAAATCTATGACTTCTTTCCCGGAAGAACACACACAAACAAAACAACAATAATTTACTATTATAAAATAATTATAATATTACCGTTGACGATCTAACGAGTTAGATCGTCAAAAAACCTTTTTACACCATCGAAGAAACTCTTGGACCTAGGACTATTTTTATTTCCATGAGGTCCTCCAAAACTATCTGACAAATCTTGAAGTAATTGTTTTTGTTTGTCATTTAATTTAACCGGAGTTTCTACTACCACTTTACATAACAAATCACCACTACCACCACTTCGCACTGATCTTACCCCTTTTCCTCTCATTCGAAACAATTTTCCAGTTTGCGTTTCAGGAGGAATTTTTAATTTCACTCTGCCATCTAAAGTAGGTACCTCAATTTCTCCCCCTAAAGCTGCCATAGAAAAATTAATTGGTACTTCACAATAAAGATTTTTTTCTTCTCTATCAAAAATTGGATGTTTTCTAACTTGTACTTGAACATACAAATCTCCCGCAGGTGCCCCATTTTTCCCACTTTCACCTTCACCTGATAAACGTATACGATCTCCTGTATTTACACCTGCCGGAATTTTAACAGAAAGAGTTTTAGGTCGTTCTACCCGTCCATTTCCACGGCAACTATTACAAATCTCTTTAATAATTTTCCCATATCCATGGCATACAGGACAAGACTGCTGCACAGAAAAAAACCCTTGGCGTATTTGTACTTGTCCTTGCCCATGACATGTCATACAAGTAACTATTGCCGTATTTGATCTCGCACCACTTCCACGGCATTCCTCACACACTAACAAAGTGGGTATACAGATTTCTTTAGTAATCCCACGCACCGCATCTTCTAAACTTAACTCTATATTGTAACTTAGGTCTGCACCTCTTCCTGCACGATTCCGTCTATTACCTCCAAATATATCCCCAAATACATCACCAAAAATATCACTAAAATCCGCTGCAGATCCTCTTGAATTTGACGCTGATCCCATGTTGCCTTGTTCAAATGCCGCATGACCATACTGATCATAGGCTGCGCGCTTCTCCGAATTACTTAATACTTCATATGCTTCCTTAATTTCTTTAAATTTTGTTTCAGCCGTAGTATTGCCTGGATTGCGATCTGGATGAAATTTCATCGCCAGACGTTTATAGGACTTTTTGATTTCACGCTCATCCGCATTTCTGGAAACGCCCAAAATCTTATAATAGTCTGATTTAGCCATGATTTTATTTACGTCCCTCTAAATACCTACATTAGACTAGGTATGTACACATTTGTTGACACAATCTTCTTTGATTATAATTTTAATATCGTATATCTCCTGACATAAATTTAATTCTTTAAAAAACTATTTTTTATTCTTTATTTCTTCAAATTCCGCGTCCACTACTTCTCCATTCGCATCAACAGTACTATTAGAATTGTGAGGCTTAGATTGTTCTTGATGCTTTTGAGTTGCTTCCAACAATTTTCCAGACACTTTAATTAAAGATTGAATTTTAGATTCAATTTCATTTTTATCTTCATTTTTTATTACCGATTCTAATTCTTTCAACGCATCTTCTATAGAAACTTTATCATCCAACGATATACCATCACCTACTTCTTTTAATTGTTTTTTGGTGCTATGCAACAAATGATCAGCTTGATTACGAATTTGCACTAACTCTTCAAATTTACGATCTGATTCAGCATTAACCTCTGCCTCTTGAACCATTTTTTTAATTTCTTCTTCATTTAAACCAGAAGAAGCTTTAATAGTAATTTTTTGTTCACGTCCGCTATTTTTATCTTTAGCAGATACATGCAAAATACCATCAGCATCAATATCAAAAGTCACTTCAATCTGAGGTATACCACGCATTGCTGCCGCTATTCCATCTAAATTAAATTGTCCTAATGATTTATTATCACTTGCTCTCTTTCTTTCACCTTGCAAAACATGAATAGTAACAGCAGATTGATTATCTTCAGCTGTAGAAAAAATTTGACTGTGCTTAGTCGGGATAGTAGTATTTTTAGCAATTAATGATGTCATAACCCCCCCCATAGTCTCAATACCTAAAGATAATGGTGTGACATCCAACAGTAATACATCTTTTACATCTCCAGATAATACGCCTCCTTGTACTGCCGCTCCAATAGCAACTGCCTCATCAGGATTAACATCCCTACGCGGTTCCTTTTGGAAGAATTCAGATACCTTTTTTTGAACAAGAGGCATACGAGTCTGACCGCCTACTAAAATAACATCATTTATATTAGAGATAGATAAATTAGCATCCTTTAATGCTACCTTAAGAGGATCCATAGTACGATTCACCAAATCTTCTACCAAGGATTCTAATTTAGCGCGCGTTACTCTAATATTCATATGTTTTGGCCCAGTATTATCTGCTGTAATATACGGTAAATTTACATCAGTTTGATGGGAAGTAGATAATTCTATTTTCGCTTTTTCTGCTGCTTCTTTCAATCGTTGCATCGCTAAAGGATCATTGTATAAATTAATACGCTGATCTTGTTTAAATTCATCTGCTAAATAATTTATTAAAATACTATCGAAATCTTCTCCTCCTAAATGCGTATCTCCATTAGTAGACAATACTTCGAAAGTCTTTTCTCCGTCAACATCATCAATTTCTATAATAGAAATATCAAAAGTGCCTCCGCCTAAATCATATACCGCAATAACACGATTACCCCTGGTGTCTTTATCTAAACCATAAGCTAATGCTGCAGCAGTTGGCTCATTTATAATACGTTTAACTTCTAAACCCGCAATACGTCCAGCATCTTTAGTGGCTTGACGTTGAGCATCATTAAAATATGCTGGAACTGTAATAACTGCTTCAGAAATTTGTTCTCCAAGATAATCTTCTGCAGTTTTCTTCATCTTTTTCAAAATCTCAGCGGAAACTTGAGGAGGTGCCATTTTTTGACCTTTAACATCTAACCAAGCATCCCCGTTATTAGCAGAAATTATTTTATACGGCATGATATTAACATCACGCTGCACTTCTCTATCTTGGAATCTACGACCAATCAACCTCTTAATAGCGAACAAAGTATTTTTAGGATTAGTAACAGACTGACGTTTGGCTGGTTGACCAACCAAAATCTCACCATCTTGGGTATAAGCAATAATAGAAGGAGTTGTACGATCGCCTTCACTATTTTCTAATACACGAGGTTTATTCCCTTCAATAATTGCAACACAAGAATTGGTCGTACCCAAGTCTATGCCAATAATTTTTCCCATCTACACATCTCCACTAAAAAATCGATTTAACCACACCATGCTCCTGATATGCGGTCAAAACTGTACTTTTCAACCTTAAAACAGGTTTGTTTTCAAAACTTTTCAAAAACATTGTATAAATTTAATATAACTAACATCTTCTAATACATCATAAATAAAATAAAAAAACAAACCATAGAGATAATATGACATAATCTATTATTCGTATAATATTTAATTTTGCATCATTAAATTTCACAAAACATCCCGTATTATATAATCCGTTCGTTATTAATAATATATTTTAAATATATTTACATAACTTAACATCATCAATTATTCATTTACCATAAAATACATTTATTGAATACACAAAATACAAATACGCTAAAATATAATTAATACACACATATACATTCATACGTGATATTTTAAGAGGTTATTCTTAAAATTAAATTGCGTAACGAAGAAAAACATCTAGATATTTCATATGATAAAATAGGTAATTTCATACGTTCTGTTAATAAATCTGGTAATACTATTTGTATTTGTTTCCCTAAACAACGCTCTACTAATTCTTTAAATTTCACAGGATGAGCAGTACCAAGACATACACCCAATTCATCAGAATCTAATTGATCATACAATAATCTATATGCTACAGCGGTATGAGGCTCAGAAAGATATCCTAAATCTGCAATATCTTGTATTGTTTTTTCTGTAAGTGTATCATTAACAGAACCATATCCTAATTCTTTAATAGATCTTTTTTCTCGAAGAAATAATTCTTCTATTCTAGGCCAGTTATTTGGAACACTTACGTCCATTGCATTAGAAAACGTTGCAACAGTAGGATGAGGTTCCCAATAACCAGATTGTAAAAATCTAGGAACAGTATCATTAATATTAGTAGCGGCAATAAACCTTTTTACTGGTAGTCCACAAGACTGAGCTAACAATCCAGCAGTTAAATTCCCAAAGTTCCCACTGGGAACTGCAATAACTAACTTATTACGCATTTGATACGGTAACTGTGACATTCCTTCAAAATAATAACAAATTTGAGCTAACAATCGACCAATATTAATAGAATTAGCAGAATTTAAATATAATGTCTGTCGTAATGTGCTATCTAAAAAAGCTTGCTTAACTAAACATTGACATGCATCAAAATCACCATCTACTGATATCGTAGAAACATTACTTCCTAAAGTGCAAAACAATTTCTCTTGTAATACACTAATTTTACCTCTAGGATAAAGGATTATGACATGTAAATTGCTAATCTCAAAAAAAGCATGAGCCACAGCAGCACCTGTATCTCCAGAAGTAGCAGTAAGAATAACCATAGGCTTTTTAAGTTGATAGTCAACTTTTTTTAACATTTGAGCCATCAGTTGGCTTCCAAAATCTTTAAAAGATAAAGTTGGTCCATGGAACAATTCTAAAATTGCAATTTTATCATTTATAAATACTAATGGTACTGAAAAATTAAAAGCATTTTTAACACAACTTAATATACTATTTTTTGATAATTCAGAACCAATGTAGGTAGATAAAATATATGCACTACGTTCTATAAAATTCATTTCTAACAAAGAATTTATTTCAAATGTAGAGAATTTTGGCAAATCTACTGGAAAAAATAATCCCTGATCCTTTCCTAACCCTTGCAAAAGAGCTTTAGAAAATGTAACTTGCTCACTATGTTCTTTAATATTATATAATTTCATTCATTATTCCACCATAATACGTACTCCACATTGATCCAAGGAACAAATTCGAACAAAACCTGAATCATTTTGCAAATAAAAATGCGATAGCCAATCAGAAATATCTTCCACTACGTCATGAGTATTACATAATACAAAAATCGTTGGACCAGATCCAGAAATACCACAAGACATAGCACCTTTTTTTATAATATTATGACGTATATAGGATAATTCAACAGGAAATAATCGAGACCTATAAGGTTCCGCTATAATATCTTTCATACACTTAATTGCTAAATTTTCTTGTTTAGTATGACAAGCATGTATGAAACCAGACAAGTATTGACTATGATTAATACAATCCTCACTACTATATTTATTTGGTAATACTGATCGAGACACTTCAGTAGACATTTTAACACCTGGGTACGCTACAATCCACAACCAATTATTAAAACTAGGAATAATCTGGTTGACAGTATCACAATTCTGCAAAATCAAACGCATACCCCCTAAAAAACAAGGGGACACATTATCAAAATGAACAGAACCAGCAATTTTACCTTCCATTTCTCCCATTAGTGTAAGCAATTGATTATTATCAAGTGGAAATCCACAATGATAATTCATTGCTACCAATACAGCTACTATAGAACAAGCACTAGAACCTAGACCAGAAGAAACAGGAATATTTTTTTCTAAATTAATACTCAGAGAATATGTTTGACCTAAAATTTCACAAAATTTCTTCCAACATTGAAAGACAATGTTTTCTTCCAAACGTTTCGGTAATTGATTATAAAAATGTCCTGTATTGCTCAAACTGAAAATATTAGCATTTTCAATGCTTACACAATCTCCAAATAAACTACCATTTATTGGGGTAATTGCCATACCTAACGTATCAAACCCTACTCCAATATTACCGATAGATGCTGGAGCATACACTCTAACCATATCTACACATCCTTACTTATTCTTATGATACAGTACGTAACAAATCTGCAAATATTCCTGCTGCTGTAACATCATTTCCTGCACCGTAACCACGTAATACTAACGGTAACGGTTTATAATATCGTGTAAAAAATGCAAGCGCATTCTCTCCATCTTTTACTTTAAATAACGGATGGTTATTATCTACAGATTCAATTTGTACGCGACATCGTCCTTGCTGTATGTTACCGACATAACGTAATACATGTCCTAATTCACATGCTTTCTGAGCCTTATTAACAATAATATCATCTAATAAAGATAATTTTTTAAAAAAACTACCCGTATCACTCTTATTCATAAAATTATGTGGTATTACCGGATCAATTTGAATATCATCGAGTTCTAATTCATACCCAACTTCTCGTGCTAAAATTAATAACTTCCGAGCTACATCTATACCAGAAAGATCATCCCTAGGATCTGGTTCAGTATAACCCTTCTTCTGCGCTAACAAAGTTGCAGCAGATAGAGATAAACCTTCATCTATTTTTCCAAAGATAAATGATAAAGATCCAGATAAAATACCGGAAAAACTTATCAATTCATCCCCAGCATTTAATAAATTTTGAAGATTTTCTATAACTGGTAATCCAGCTCCAACATTAGTATCATACAAAAATTTCCTTCGTGATTTTGCTACAGCGTCTCTCAGCATTCTATACTGTTTCATAGATCCAGTATTAGCTTTTTTATTTGGTGTAATCACATGACAACCATGTAACAAGAAATCTACATAATAATTAGCTACATCAATACTACTAGTACAATCTACAATAACTGGATTTAATAAATGATTTTCTTTTATAGTCTTTATTAATTTTTTTAAATCGCAAGATTCATGCGTGTTATTCAAAGACGATCTCCAATGCTCTAAATCAATCCCGTTTATATTTACACACATCACTCGTGAATTAGTAATACCACATATTCGTAAGTCAATATGTTTATTTTGTAACCAATGAAGCTGACGTCTAATTTGTTCTATTAAAGCCGAACCAACACCTCCAGACCCAATAATAAATACTTCCATTAATTGATCAGTGCTAAACAACATTTGATGAGCTACCCTAATTCCAATAGTAGTAACATTATTTTTTACCACTACCGAAATAGAACGCTCTGAAGATCCCTGAGCAATTGCAATAATATTAATACTAGCTCGAGCTAACGCCTCAAATAATTTACTAGATAAACCCAGTTTCGTACGCATTCCATCGCCCACAACTGAAATAATTGCAAGATCTCGTATCGCATCTATTGGTTCTAAAAGCCCATTTTTTAACTCTAAATTAAACTCTTCATGTAATGAAACACAAGATTTTGACAATTCTTGACAAGGCACACAAAAACTTATACTATACTCAGAAGATGATTGAGTAATTAATACTACTGAACATGAGGCTTTAGACATTGCAGAAAATACGCGTGCGGCCATACCAATCATACCTTTCATTCCTGGACCAGAAATGTTTAACATCACCATATCATTTAAACATGTAATTCCCTTAACTATATTAGTTGAATCATTATTAATTGGACCAATTAATGTGCCAGAAGCATTAGGTTTAAAAACATTTTTTATTAAACAAGGTATATGAAATTGAGCAATCGGTACAATAGTGCGTGGATGTAAAATTTCAGCTCCAAAATAAGAAAGTTCCATAGCCTCTTGATATGATAATGAATGTAATAATTTTGCATGAGTTACTTGATGTGGATCACATGTATAAATACCATCTACATCTGTCCAAATTTCACAACGACTAGCACCTAAACAAGCTGCTAAAATTGCAGCCGAATAATCGGAACCATTCCGTCCTAAAACCACTAACTCACCTTGCTCATTACCTGCAATAAATCCAGCCATTAACATAATATCCGAATGAGAAATAGATATATTTTTAATACGTCGAGCAGATTCTTCAATATTTACCATAGAATCAAGATACTCTCCTCCTTGTGCTATAAGATTATCTACCGGATTAATAACAGTTATTTGAAGATTTCTTGCGTTTAATAAACCTTCCATTAAAATAATAGATAATCTCTCTCCCAAACAAATAATATTAGCATTTATATTGTCTGGGCAAAATTTTAATAATGAAATTCCATATAGTAAATTTTTTAAATGAATAAATTCTTTTTCCAGTATAACACGTACAGTTACACAATTAAATCCTGACTGCATATGAGTTATATCTTCCAACAAAGTATTAAAAATAGTTTCTATATTATGAATATATTCTAATACAGTATTACCATTTAATGCACGATCAATAACTGATATTAGACTATTAGTAATCATAGCAGGTGCTGATAATACTGCTGCTATTTGTTCTTCTTGAGCGTTTTCTTCAAGAATATTGGCCACATGAATAAATTGATTTGCATCCGACAACGAAGTCCCCCCAAATTTTAATACTCGCATGTTTTATCTCCCAAATATGACCACTACTATCCTGCACCTTATTAATAACAATACGACACGCAAGGATCACGTAATATTCATCCATATTATTATCGTATTTTTATGGATAATCATTACAATAAATAGTTAAAAAATAGAACAAACACACATTATAACCAATTATATCATTATATCAATTAATATTATACTATCTATAATAAAAAATTTTAAAAGATAATCAATGATTATTTAGATATATTTAAAATATTACTAATATAAAAATATTTGTCTTATAAAAACTTATAATACATGCAATTTATATATAGACGCATCATTACAAAACACACTTTTATTTATATAAAATTATATATGAAACACAATATCAGTACTTATTTATATATATACGCACGAATATTGCTTACATTACACATAAAATACAACAATATATTCCAATAAAATCAATAATAAAAATAATATTAACAATATTTAATACAATATCTTTTCAGCATAAAAGATACTTTTACGTTTTTGATATAATAATTTTATATAGATGAAATAAAATTAGCGAATTAATAATAAATACAAATAAATTATATTTTTATTACTAATATTTGACATGATTTTAATTCTGTTAAAATAAATCCAAAATTATTACTATTTAGTAATAATTATTATAATATTAAAAATATTTACGTACAATCAAACCCTCAAATACATTATAAATTGATCTCTGAATCTATAATTCATATAAATACATATCAATATAAACGTAACTTTAAAACTGAAAATATATAAAATATTAACAATAGTGATCTACAAAAATATTTATCTTTCCCTTACTAGCCAATAAAACTTTATTTAATGAATTATTTAATTATCCAACAAAATGCAGCTAATTTGTCGCCACAAATCACACTTAGCTTTAACATCACATTTTAATATTGATAATGATGGAGTACTTAAACATATACCATTAAAATTACTTAACTTTTCCATACCAATCCACCAACAATAAAAAAAATATTCTTCTGGAATAATTAGGGTTTTAATTTGATTAATAGTCAATACATATACTGATTTAATATTAATTCGCATAGCACGTATAACATCCTTAACAAAAAGATCATCTAACGATATCGAACAATCCGAAGATATCAGTAACAAACGTAGATGCCACCACAATTTAATTGAATTTTCATTATCTAAAACTATAGGGTATCGTAACTTCCAATATGTAATACCTAATTCCTGTAAAACCAAATTATATTGTTTGCTTCTATTATTAATACATATTTTCATTCACATTTAATGTATAGTTGTTGGTATAAACAATATAAATAACTTCATAAAAAATTACATTTACATATTCAAATTATATACATTGAAAAATTACTAATCTAACATGAAGTTATTTCATCAGATACATGTGTATTTTTGGAAAACATTCCATGATAACGCATATCATTGCGTGAAGACACGTTACCTAACAATTTTATATTTATTGGTTTATTTAAAATACACGCACGAGATAGCCGATCAAGTATTTTGCTACTATATAACCCTTTAGCTAACTCAATAGTAGCGTGAGAAGAAAATAATCGAATATCACCTATTTTATCATAACAAATATTATCAATTTTATTCAAAAGAACTCTGATAATATGACGTATTTTAATGCCATCATTATGTCCTACTGATATATGATAAACATTCATATTATCATCAGACATTCTAGATAATGTTCTATTTTTAATGCCTCTATTATTAGAAACACGATAATAATTTTGATGATTATTATTATTTATACGCATCTTACAAACCAATTTATTTTTAGTAATTGGATCCGGAGGTAACACCAATGGACGCTTACCTTGTGCTATTTTCAACAAAACGGCCGCTAAATTTTCTATTGTTAAGTCTTTTTTAGGTTTTATTTGAAGTAATAAGGATCGATATGCATCCAAATTATTATCAATATTTAATTGTTGTTCTACTTTATTGGTAAATTTAATTAAACGACAAGCAAGTAACGTTTTTACAGTAGGATATCGAACCTCTGGGATATTTAAATTTATTTTACGTTCAATATTTCGTAAAAAACGATGTTCTCTACGCTCTACAAACAACAAAGATTTTCCAATACGACCTGCTCTACCAGTTCTACCTATCCGATGTATATAAGCATCAGAATTTATTGGTATATCATAATTTATCACTAAACTAATACGATGCACATCTAATCCACGTGCAGCAACATCAGTAGCTATAAGAATATCTAATCGCCCATGCCTTAATCGATCTAACGTCTGGTATCGTACTGTTTGATCCATATCTCCATTTAAAGCTGCACTATTATGACCAAATTTCTCTAACATTTCAGAAATTTCTAATGTTGCATATTTAGTACGAACAAAAACAATAGCTGCGTCAAAATCTTCTGTTTCTAAAAAACGCATTAACGCTTCACGTTTATCTATTCCATGCACTAACCAATAATTTTGTCTAATATCAGCACATATATTAGTATTAGAGCGAATATATACCTCCTTTGGATTATGCATAAATCGATAACTTATATGACGAATATCCATAGGCAAAGTAGCAGAAAATAATGCTGTTTGACGTTTAATTGGAACATGTTTAATAATACGCTCTATATCATCAATAAAGCCCATACGCAACATCTCATCCGCTTCATCTATTACTAAGGTTTTTAATTTAGATAAATCAACAGTACCACGATTTAAATGATCTATTAATCTACCCGGAGTACTTACGATGATATGAGGCCCTTTATTTAAAGCACTCAATTGTATACTATAACTTTGTCCACCATATACCGTGACAACATTGATTTTTTTCATATATCTTGAAAAATTAGAACATACTTTCCCAATTTGAATTGCTAACTCTCGAGTAGGCGTGATAATCAAACCTTGAGAGAAAGAATTATTACAATCAATATGATGCAGTAACGGTAAAATAAATGCCGCAGTTTTTCCACTGCCTGTATGTGCCATCCCCAATACGTCATATCCAGCTAATAAATACGGAATACATTGAACCTGAATAGGTAAAGGTTTTTTATATCCAATATCATGTAAAACATGGACTATATGACGATTTAATCCTAAATCCACAAAAGAGTCTACGGGTTTCAACATCTATAGTTACCTCATTTTTAATAAATAATTTACTCCACACACTTGATATCAAAACTCTTCAAAAAATAATGTTTTCATGCAAACATACATATATTGTTCAATGCAAACACCATCATCATACGCACTATGTGCTATATGATAACTATGACCAAGTTAAAATTTGCTGTTGTTTGTTATAATTACATTAATACGAGCGTAAATACCACTGTTATAAAGGAGAAAATATCAATTTTGAAGTGTTATTAAATATCCATTATATATAAAAAAAGTATACATAATGATTCGTATAATTATGTATCATTAACTAAGTATTACTTGTTTCTTCAGTATCTATATTACTCTTATAATACATTGTAATTTTTATGTATAAAATTATCTATTACACGCTATTTTTGAATACATTACGTGTAATCATATTAAACTGAATTTTGCCTTATCCGATACCATACATTATCGAAATATAAATTAAATTATTATAAGTTTTAAAACAAAAACTGAATATATAAATCGTTATCAACCTACATAAACACTATAAATTACATATATACCATCCCATTTATACCAACCAAATATACTAAATAAATACCATTACATAAATAAATAATATTATGATGGTTTTATTCCCTTCATACTTAAACGAATGCGCCCCTGACGATCTATTTCTAATACTTTTACTAATACTTCTTGTCCTAATTGCAAGTAGTCAGTCACTTTATTTACTCTTCTATCAGAAATCTGAGAAATATGTACTAAACCTTCTTTTCCAGAAAGAATAGTAACAAATGCTCCAAATTCAACGATATGAGTAACTTTTCCAGTATAAATAGCTCCGATTTCAACATTTGCGGTAATATCATTAATTCTACGCATAGCATGCTTTGCTTTATCATAATCTAAAGCAACTATTTTTATGGTACCATCATCTTCAATATCAATAATAGTATTAGTTTCTTCAGTCAACGAACGAATAACCGACCCTCCTTTTCCTATCACATCTTTAATTTTATTTGGATTAACTTTAATACTATATATCCTTGGAGCAAATTTAGAAATTTCATTCCTGGGAAACTCAATAATCCGTTCCATAATATCCAATATTTGAAATCGAGCATGCTTTGCTTTTTTTAAAGCAATATCTATGATATCATAAGTGATGCCGTCTGTTTTAATATCCATTTGCAAAGCCGTAATACCCTGGCGACTACCGGATACTTTAAAATCCATATCTCCAATACGATCCTCGTCGCTAACAATATCAGATAGAACAACAAAATCACTTCCTTCCTTGATTAATCCCATAGCAACACCAGCAACCGCTTCTTTAATCGGAACTCCAGCATCCATTAATGCTAAAGATGTGCCACAAATAGATGCCATGGAAGATGATCCATTGGATTCAGTAATTTCTGATACTACACGTATTGTATAAGGAAACTCATTAGCATTAGGCATAACCGCTAACATACCACGTTTTGCTAAACGTCCATGTCCTATCTCTCTTCTTTTTGGCGCTCCTATAATACCTATTTCTCCTACACAATACGATGGAAAATTATAATGCAACAAAAATCTATCAACACGTGTCCCAGTTAATCCATCAACATTCTGTGCGTCACGTTCCGTGCCAAGTGTAACAGTAACTAACGCCTGGGTATCGCCTCTAGTAAATAACGCAGACCCATGAGTACGAGGTAATATACCTGTTCTTATATCTATACTCCGTATTGCGTCTTTTGAACGTCCGTCAACACGTAATTTATCATTTAAAATACGATAACGAATCGATTGAGATTCTAAACAATTCAGAATATATATTATTTCTTTTTCATCTACAATAGCATTATTATAGTTATTAAGAGCCGTTTTTACTATATCTTGTTTAATGCTATCGACTTGAGCATAACGTTCCTTCTTATCAAAAAAACAGTATATATCTTGTAAACGAGAGTCATATAATTCAGATAAATATGCCTTTAAAGACACATTAACTTCTGTTTCTTTCCAAAAAGACTTAGGTTTTCCAACCTCTTTAACTAATTTATTAATATTATGAATCACCGTTTGTTGTTGTTCATGTCCAAACACAATAGCATCCAATAGTTCTTTCTCACTCAACACACATGATTCCGATTCCACCATCAAAACATTAGATTCAGTACCTGAAATAATCAGATCTAACTTGCTATTAGACAACTCTGTCGTTGTTGGGTTTAATACGTATTTGTTTTTAATATAACCCACTCTAGCTGCTCCAATTGGACCAAAAAATGGAATATCAGATAAACTTAACGCAGCAGATACTCCTATTATCGCTACAATATCTGGATGAACTTGAGGATTTACTGAAATTACTGTAGCAACTACTTGTACATCATTAACAAATCCTTTAGGAAACAACGGCCTAATAGGACGATCGATTAAACGAGACGTTAATATTTCATTTTCACTGGGACGCCCTTCTCTACGAAAAAAACCTCCCGGAAACTTCCCAGCAGCATAAGTACGTTCCTGATAATTTACAACAAGAGGGAAAAAATCTTGTTCTAATCTCACTTGATTAGAACTAACTACTGTCACCAATACTGTAGTATCACCCATACTCACCATAACTGCAGCATTTGCTTGACGAGCTATAGTTCCAACATCTAAAACTACAGTATATTCTCCATATTTAAACTTATGAATAATCGGATTTAACAAAATAACATCCTTTTTTTATATTTAAAATATAATCTTCAAAATATTGAAACAAACATATATAATTAGTTTATAAACATTTTTATTACATTTTTATTTTACAATTATAATTACAAAAACATCGTGTTTATTAGACATAAAATTAAAAAGTCTTATTTTAACATTATGTTTAGCGATCTCTCGATACACAAAGCACTGCCATAACATTTTAACCAAATCACACATTCCAATTAATGACGTAATCCTAAATTTCGTATCAAATTAGTATAACGCAGCACATTATTTTTTCTTAAATATTTCAACAACCTTCGTCTACGAGCGACCATTATAAGTAGTCCACGACGACTGTGATAATCTTTTTTATGTTTTAAAAAATGATGTTTCAAATAATCAATGCGTCCAGTTAGTAGCGCAACCTGTACCTCAGTAGAACCAGTATCTTTAATGTTACGACCAAATATAGAAACTATTTCTGTTGTTTTTCCAGCACTCCAAGACATGCAAAACACCTTTTTATTTATAAAAACCTATATTAAATTTAAAAAAATTAATTATATTAAACACTTAAGCTAAATAACATACCGAAATTAATATTCCACTATTTATTTTATCTCCCATCTAATTTAAGAATAAATTAAGTAATAACAAAAATATATTTCTAAAAAACATCTCCTTTCTAATCTGATACACATACAAATAACACCACATATAATACATTTATATACATAAATGTATTCATAAATGCATTTATTAAAATATATTTTTAATAATTTAATTTAATGAATAACGTATATATAATAATTTTTAACATTGCTTATTAGCTATATTAATACAATTACTTTTAATTGTACTCATTGATATCAATAATGCATCTAACTGACAAAATACCTCTGAATCATCAAAAAAATCATTATAAAAAATAGATTCCAATGTTGTCATATTTATCATAGAAGAAGAAATATACTTTCCTATTGATAAACGACGCAACGCTACAACATGCGCTCCACAACCCAAATATTCCCCAATATCATTTACCATACTACGAATATAAGTTCCTTTAGAACAATGAACATTTAATTCAATAGCATTTTCTGTTTTCTTAAGAATACTCAGATCATATATACGCACTGACCTAGGTTTTCTAGGAACATTTATTCCCTTCCTAGCGTATTTGTATAAAGGCAATCCACGATATTTTAATGATGAAAACATAGGAGGAATCTGATTCATTACCCCCTTAAAATGTTCTAAACATTGTGCTAATTTTTTATCATTTAACTTAGTTGCGGATGATACACGAACAATCGCCCCATCTGCATCAAAAGTATCAGTGCTTATTCCTAATTGAGCAACTACTTGATATCGTTTATCGGAATGTAAGAAATACTTTGCAAATTTAGTCGCCTCCCCAAAACAAACAAGAAGCATTCCCGTTGCTAACGGATCTAAAGTACCAGCATGTCCTATTTTATTAGCGCTAAATAACTGTTTAATTTTGTTTAATACAAAACTAGAAGATATTCCTTTAGGCTTATCTAACAACAAAATACCGCTAATATCTCTACTTTCTTTATTCTTATATCGTTGCACTAAGGATCCCAACGCCTTAATTTATTTTTTCTATATCAACGGTTGATGTAGCGGTGATTAAACTACATATCTTTGTGCCTTTTATTAATGAAGAATCATGCTTAAACAACAATATAGGCACTATACGTAAACACGTAGCATTAGCTAATAAAAAACGAATAAACCGTGAGGCACGCTGTAATACTGCAATGGCAGAATTTATTTCCTCCGGACTATCTTTATTAATAAAAGTCACGAAAACATTAGCATTTTTTAAATCTTTAGATACCTGAACACCCGAAATAGTGGGCATGCCTACACGAAGATCATCGATCTTATGCTGTAAGATAAGAGAAATTTTTTTATGTATTTCCTGAGAAACACGCTGAGTACGATAACTATGTTGAAAATACATTTCTTTTACCTTTATGAAAAATATATATGACACATATAAATAATAAATACCCTAATCAAATAATATAATAATGCTAGATACCTAAATTAAAAAATTATACATAAGAAATTCCTATAACATCAAATACTTCAATCATATCTCCAGAATGAATATCGTTATAATTTTTTATGCTAATACCACATTCTATTCCCCTGCGTACTTCATTAACATCATCTTTGAAACGACGCAACGATTCTAATTCCCCTTCATACACGACTACATTATCTCGGATAACCCTAATTTTTCTATCACGCCTGATCATTCCCTCAACAACTATACAACCAGCAATATTTCCATATTTTGGCAAACAAAATACATTTCGTACTTCTGCTAAACCAATAATTTCATGTTTATATTGTGGCGCTAACATACCATGCATCGCTTGTTTTACTTCATTTATTAAGTCATAAATCACTGAATAATAACGCACATCTAATCTATCCAACTCAATTGTACGCCGCGCAGAAAGATCTGCTCTAACATTAAATCCTAAAATCACCGCATTAGAAGCTGCTGCTAATGCAACATCAGTTTCAGTAATACCACCAATAGACGAAGACAAAATTTTTATTGTTACACCATCAGTTGATAAATTTTCTAAAGATTGACGAATAGCTTCAGAGGAACCTTGTGTATCAGATTTCACAATTATATTTAATTCAGGAACCACGCTGCCACCAGTGCTCTTAATATTAGCAAAAATACTTTCTACATTAGGCTCTTTGTAACGCGCTAACTTTACCTCACGAAATTTTCCTTGACGATACATAGCTACCTCTCGAGCTTTTTTTTCATTGCGCACTACAATCACCATTTCTCCAGAAGCCGGAGTTCCTGATAAACCGAATAACTCTACCGGAATGGATGGACCAGCTGAATTAATCTCATGACCAAATTCATCACGCATAGCACGTACACGCCCATATTCTGTACCACATAAAATTATATCACCACATTTGAGCGTACCTTCACGAACCAATACTGAAACTACAGGGCCACGTCCTTTATCTAAAAAAGACTCAATAACTACAGCACTTGCCATACCATTTCGTATGACTTTCAGTTCCAATATTTCTGACTGTAATAAAATAGAATCTAATAAATTATCTATTCCTTCACCTGAAGTAGCAGAAACATTTACGAATTGTACATCACCACCCCATTCTTCTGGAACAATACCATGATTATTAAGATCATTTTTTATTCGTTCAGGATTAGCTTCTGATTTATCAATTTTATTTACTGCCACCACTACAGGAACATTAGCAGACTTAACATGCTGTATTGCTTCAATAGTTTGAGGCATTACCCCATCATCAGCAGCTACTACTAACACTACAATATCCGTCAACTGTACTCCACGTGCACGCATCGCAGTAAATGCCGCATGTCCTGGAGTATCAAGAAAAGTAATCATGCCATTATTAGTGTTTACATGGTATGCACCTATACTTTGAGTAATACCTCCTATCTCAGAAGACGCTATTTTAGTAGAACGAATACGATCAAGAAGAGAAGTTTTTCCATGATCTACATGACCCATAATAGTAACTATTGGTGCTCTGCTTTCAACCATAGCCCCGCAACTCGTTGCATCAATATCTCGATCATGCATAATCAGTTCTTCTAGTTTGTTCTCATTACGTAAAATAGCATTATGCCCCATTTCTTCTACTACCAACTGAGCAGTTTCTTGATCGATAATTTGATTAACAGTTACTATTATACCTAATTGCATCATCACTTTAATAACATGCGTACTTTTTATTGACATCTTATTGGCTAATTCAACCACACTTATAGTTTTTCCAATAACAATATTCCGAGTAACTGTTTGAATAGGTTTATTAAAAACTTGCAATAATGCACTTTGTTTACGTTTGTTTTTACTTGTACGATTTGGAATACACAACTCTTCTTTACTAAAATCATCTGGTATAATCTCATAGAAACGATGGTTATTACTCCTTTTATGCTGTTTAGCTAATTTCCCACCACTTCGATATCGTGTATGTACACGAGAGCGATGCCTTCTTTCGTTTTCTAATTTTTGATTATGGTTCTTTTCTATCGCAACGGTCCCACGATGTAATTTATCGTTATGACGGCCTTCCAAACTAGAAGAAATTATATTTGTGTTCAAATCAACACGCCAATGATTCTCAGATCTATTTTTAAATAACTTCATTTCATCCGATGCTTTTGAATATTTTTCTTCACTTTTACGAGATACTTTGTTTGTTACTTTTTCTTTGAATCCCGCTGACTCAGAACAACGATTATTTTTTTTAGAAATTTGCGTTAATAATAATGAACTTGCAGTATCATCTATTTTTTTATTCACTAATTTACTCTTTACAGTTACATCAGACACTGCTCGATTAACATTAGACACCATTTTATTTTTCACATCATTTAAATCTGTCTCTTGTAAAGTAGATTGTATATATGTAAGTTTCTTTCGTATCTCTATTTGTACTTGTTTATTTTTACCACCGATACTAGATACACTCAAAACACTACGCGTTTTTCGTCGTAGTGTTAATTTATTAGATATACCACTTTTATTATAATTCATATACTTAAAAAAAATTTCTTTTTCTATTTTAGTTACAATACCCGTTTCTTTTTTAACAATACCAAGATATGAAAACCACTGTATTAATTGATCCACTGACATCTTCGTTTTTACAGCAAATAATTGCATGGTTATATCTGTCATGGCTTTCCTTAATTATTATTACAATAATATCAACGTTTGTTATCATTATTAAACCAACAAATATTACGAGCTTCCATAATTAATTCTCCAGTTTTTTCTTTAGTTAATCCTTCGATGTCAGAAAGACCTGAAATATCTTGTTCCGCTAAATCTTCCAAAGTAGAAATACCACGTGCAACTAACTTTAATGCTAATTCATATTCCATATTAGATAATCTCAATAATCCTGTTACAGGATTAATAACGGCAGCAGTATGATTATACTCAATATCTTCTTTATTATGAGTCACAGAAAAATTTCTTAAAGCACCTTTCGCGCGAGCCCTAATAATTTCCACTGTTTTTTTATCTAATTCTTTTATCGACAACAGTTCTGTTATAGGTACATAAGCCAATTCTTCAAGCGAGGAAAATCCTGAATCAATCAATATCTTAGCAAATTGCTCACTAATATTTAAAGTATGAACAAAAACATTGGTCACAGTACATATTTCAACTTGACGTTTCTTTTCTAACTCATCTACAGTCATAATATTCAATTCCCAACCACTTAATTGCGAGACTAAACGAATATTTTGACCATTTCGTCCAATAGCCTGAGCTAAATTAGATTCCTCTACTGAAATATCCATAGTATGCTTATCTTCATCTATCACAATGGATGCAACATCAGCGGGAGACATAGCATTAATAACAAATTGTACAGGATTATCATCCCATAACACAACATCCACACGTTCCCCTCCCAATTCACTAGAAACAGCCTGAACACGCGCCCCTCGCATTCCCACACACGCTCCTACTGGATCAATACGTTTATCATTTGTTTTAACAGCAATTTTTGCTCGTGAACCGGGATCTCGAGCGGCAGCTTTAATAGTGATTAATTCTTCCCCAATTTCAGGTACTTCGATACGAAACAATTCAATTAACATTTCAATCCTAGCACGACTGATCAGTAATTGAGGACCTTTAAAATCTGGGCGCACCGTGCACAGTATACCACGTACTCTATCTCCCAATCTAAAATTTTCACGCGGCAACATTTCGTCCCTATTAATAATTCCTTCGGCATTGTTTCCTAAGTCTATGTTAATACTATCTCTATTAATTTTCTTTACTATACCTGTAACAATTTCACCTTGACGCCCTAAAAACTGTTCTATAATAATCGCACGTTCAGCTTCACGTATCTTTTGAACAATAACTTGTTTTGCAGTTTGAGTCGTAATACGATCAAAACTAACAGATTCGATAACATCTTCAACATAATCACAAATTTTAACTTCTGGATTTTCAAACCGAGCAGCATCCAATGTAATCTCTTTAGTAGGTTGAGTCACTTGCTCCACTACAACCCACCTTCGAAAGGTTTTAATTTGACCTGATTTACGATCAATTACAACACGTACTTCAATATCTTGTTCATATTTCTTTTTCGTAGCAGCAGACAATGCAGTTTCTAATGCATCAAAAACCTTTTCTTGAGGTACAGCTTTCTCGTTAGAAACCGCCTCTATAACAGCCAGAATCTCTTTGTTCATCCCAGTTGTCTCAAAATAAGATATTTCTTCTTAACAGCTACATAAACAACTATTAATATTCCATTAAATTTTTAAAAAATGACACTTCCTCATTTATTCACATCTGAATTACAATATTACAACACCCAACAATGCAATTATAAAAAACTATAATAAAGCACCGATATACCCCCAAGTTTATTATCCCTTTTACATCAAATAATATTGAAACACAAAAAAATTCCTCTTAATATTACCAAAATTAAAAAATCTTAAGCAATTGTTATACACGATAATTATCTAAATTATCTATTTTTTTTTAGATACACTATCAATATTAAAACTAATCTATCAATATTGCCAAATACCAACATTTACCATAACTAATGTTCATAAATTATACCACTTACTGTATAACATCAACATACTTTCTTTTATTCACATATTACAACAATATAGGACTCAATAAATACAAAACGTCTACTATTGTCGCTTCAGGGCATAAACAAAAACCTAATTATTTAACACGGTTGCGGGGGTCGGATTTGAACCAACGACCTTCGGGTTATGAGCCCGACGAGCTACCATACTGCTCCACCCCGCGGTTGTATTGAAATAAAAAATGATTGTACACTATTTAACTCTAAAAAAGCAAACTATTTATGTAATAAAACAATACCGAGGACGGGACTTGAACCCGTAATCTCAAATAAGAGAACTACCCCCTCAAAGTAGCGTGTCTACCCGTTCCACCACCTCGGTCATTGATGATCACCAATGAATGATATGTATCAGAACATAATCTTATTTATTTTTAAATTGATTATTTTGCATACTGGTTTGCATGTGTTTTTGATTTTGTTTACTATTAATATTTCCTAATAACAAACTAAATAAAAAAAATAATATGGCTAAAATTACTATTAAACATGTTACACCATCATTCAAACCTCTTGAATTTAACATATCTCCTAAAGAATAACTGCTAAACATTCCTCCTGAATCATTGTCCTTATTTTGCTGTAACATAATCAACGTAATTAACGCTACTGCTATAATTAAAAATATAACCAAAAAAAATTGATACATTGCATTATATCTTCCTTATATAAATATATACTATTACCGTTAAAAATATCTACATTCACTAAAATTGAACTGAAATTCTTTTCATATAATATTAATTATATAACTAACTGGTATCATAATTGAATAATACATACTAAATATTCACACTCAATTACTATTGTACCGATTTGATTTCCGCCCTTATCACAGAAGCAATCCTATTCGCTAAATATAATATTTTATTATAACATTTGCCTTCTACCATAATACGAATATATGGCTCAGTACCAGACCGACGTAACAACACACGTCCTTGTTCAGATAACTCTTGTTCCACTGCTTTAATTTCTTTTATCACCAAATCAGATACTAAAGGATTATGAACACCGGAACAATATACATTCACTAAAATTTGAGGCAATAAACACATATCGTTACATAATTCATACAAACTTACACAATTGTTTACCATAGCTGATAATATTTGAAGGGCAACAATAATACCATCCCCCGTAGTAGTTTTATCTAAAAGAACAATATGACCAGAATTCTCACCACCAATATACCAACCTTTTTTTTTTAACATCGCAAGCACACAACGATCACCGATATTAGCACGGGTAAAAGGAATATTTAACTGTTTTAATGCTGACACCAGTCCCATATTACTCATGAGAGTTCCTACGATACCCCCCGTTAATTGTCGACAATACAATTTTTCTCGAGCAATAATATACAACATTTGATCACCATCTACTTTATTTCCAAAATGATCCACCATAATTACTCTGTCGCCATCTCCATCATAAGCAATACCTAAATCTGCTTTTTTTTCTAACACCTGAGCACGTAACTGCCGAATATCTGTCGCACCGCATTCTTTATTAATATTTACTCCGTTGGGGCAACACGAAATCGTAGTTACATCAGCCCCTAACTCACGAAATACACTCGGAGCAACATGATAAGTAGCTCCATTAGCACAATCTACAATTATTTTTAATTTCATTAAACTAAGATGAGAAGGAAAAGTCCCTTTACAAAATTCTATATAACGACCAGCAGCATCACCAATACGACTAGCTTTTCCTAATTCCTTTGGCTCAACACATGTCAAACATTTATCTAATTCTATTTCTATAGAATGTTCTACTTCACTATCTAATTTAGTACCTTTAATAGAAAAAAACTTAATACCATTATCATAAAAAGGATTATGCGAAGCAGAAATTACAATACCAGCTTCAGCTCTAAAAGCACGAGTTAAATATGCAATAGCTGGAGTAGGCATGGGACCAGTTAATGCCGCAGATAAACCAGCAGCAGCTAATCCTGACTCCAATGCTGATTCTAACATATATCCAGAAATACGAGTATCTTTGCCAATAATAATATGATCAGATCTCCCGCTACTAAAACGACTTAATACCTTTCCAGCGGCCCAACCAAGTTTTAAAATAAAATCTGGAGTAATTGGAATTCTCCCAACTCTACCTCTAATACCATCAGTACCAAAGTATTTGTGGCGATTCATATTAGTCCTTTTCCTTATTTTTTTGCTGTTTCAACATAGTTTGAACAACATTTAATGCTTCTGCTGTTTCCTTGACATCATGCACACGAATAATTTGCACACCTTGCATAGCTGCAATCACTGCGCAAGCAATACTACCTATCAATCTCTGTTGAGGATTATCATGATTACAACTAATATTAAGCATAGATTTACGTGATATACCTACTAATAAAGGTACACCAAAATGATGAAAATATTTCAAATTAGCCAATAATTGATAATTATGTGTTAAATTTTTCCCAAAACCAAAACCAGGATCAAGTAATAATCTATCTTTGCTAATACCCGCTGATTCAAAACGCACAATTTGTTGCTTAAAATACTCATTTACCTCAATTATAATATTAGAGTATGTAGGAAAATTTTGCATAGTTTTAGGTTGGCCTTGCATATGCATTAAACACACTGGTAATCGACAATATAATGCGGCTTGCATAGCCCCTTCATTGGTAAGAGAACGTACATCATTGATCAAATGAGCACCAATAACTGCACTTTCACGTATTATTAATGCTGATGACGTATTTATTGAAATAAAAATATCGAAACGTTGTGCTATAGCGCGTACTACAGGTATAACACGTTCTGCTTCTTCTTCATCAGTAATAATATCAGCTCCAGGTCGTGTTGATTCTCCTCCAACATCAATGAAAGTAGCACCATAAGTAATCATAGCAAATGCATGATCAATTGCTTTAGAAAGAGTACAATATCTCCCTCCATCAAAAAAAGAATCAGGAGAAACGTTCAAAATACCCATAATTTGAACTTCGGAAAGATCTAAAGTACGTTTATTTGTAACTAACAACATAACAATATCAAAAAATCTCCAAGTACTATTTAAAATTCATTTATATCATTTAGTTTATATAAGAATACAAAATATTATTTAATATTTACAACAATATTAATTTTCTATTTCCGTATTAAAATCATTATATATTATTGTGATGCAGCGTCAGGATTATCATTATAAGATTCTCTATCTACTGATTTAGGCTCCTTTTCAGAAGACACACAAACATCCTCCTTATTATCATCAGCATCAGATGTATTGTTTGCCCACCCATCTGGAGGCTGCACTGATTTTCTATTCATTAAATCATTTATCTGGGACGCATTGATTGTTTCGTATTTTATTAATGCATCTTTCATAGCATGAAGAATATCGACATTTTCTATTAAAAGCTTATGAGCACGAATATAATTTCTTTCAATTAAAAATTTAATTTCCTGATCGATAATACGAGCAGTGTCATCAGACATATGTTTTGCTTTCGCTACTGAACGTCCAAGAAAAATTTCTCCTTCTTCTTCCGCATACAATAACGGCCCAAGTTTTTCTGAAAATCCCCATTGCGTTACCATATTTCGAGCAATGGAAGTAGCTACTTTAATATCATTAGATGCGCCGGTTGATACTTTATTCGCTCCATAAATTATTTCTTCAGCCAGCCTACCTCCATATAATGTAGAAATTTGGCTTTCTAATTTTTGACGACTCGTACTAATTGCATCACCTTCTGGCAAAAAAAATGTTACACCTAAAGCACGTCCTCTAGGGATTATAGTTACTTTATGTACTGGATCATGCTCCGGTACTAATCTACCAATAATAGCATGCCCCGCTTCATGATAAGCTGTAGATTCTTTTTGAGCATCCGTCATCACCATAGAACGACGTTCTGCACCCATTACAATCTTATCTTTAGCTTTTTCAAATTCTAGCATAGACACCATGTTTTTACTATCGCGGGCGGCGAACAATGCTGCCTCATTTATAAGATTGGCTAAATCCGCTCCTGAAAATCCCGGTGTACCTCGCGCAATCACTAATATATCTACATCTGATGACAGCGGAACACGACTAATATGTACTTGTAAAATTTGTTCTCGTCCCCTAATATCTGGTAATCCTACAACTACTTGACGATCAAATCTTCCTGGTCTCAATAAAGCTGGGTCTAACACATCTGGGCGATTAGTGGCAGCTATAACAATAATACCTTCATTTCCTTCAAATCCATCCATCTCTACCAACATCTGATTCAAAGTTTGTTCACGTTCATCATGCCCTCCTCCTAAACCTGCTCCCCTTTGGCGACCAACTGCATCAATTTCATCGATAAAAATAATACATGGTGCTGCTTTCTTAGCTTGTTCAAACATATCCCTCACACGAGATGCTCCAACTCCAACAAACATTTCTACAAAATCAGAACCTGAAATAGTAAAAAATGGAACTTTTGCTTCTCCAGCAATTGCTTTTGCTAATAGTGTTTTACCAGTACCAGGAGGCCCTACCATTAATACTCCTTTTGGAATTTTCCCTCCTAATTTCTGAAATCTACTAGGTTCACGCAAATAATCTACTAATTCTTTTACTTCTTCTTTTGCTTCATCACATCCTGCCACATCTGCAAAAGTGGTTTTTATTTGATCTTCAGTAAGCATACGTGCTTTACTTTTACCAAAAGACATCGCTCCTTTACCACCTCCTTGCATTTGACGCATAAAGAACACCCACACTCCAATCAATAATAACATTGGAAACCAAGAAATAAAAATAGATGTAATTAAACTAGGCTCTTCTGGAGGCTCCCCAACTACTTTAACTTTTTTAGTTAAAAGAATATCAAGCAACTTCGGATCATTTACTGGAATATAAGTAATATAACGATTACTATCTTTCTTGATAACTACAATCTCACGACCATTAATACGAGCTTCTTTAACTTGATCTTGGTTTAAATCATACATAAAAGTAGAATAGTCCAATTTGCGACTACCTGAGTCACTAGGTCCAAAACTTTGAAATAAAGACATCAAAACTACTGCAATAACTAACCAAAGACCCAAATTTTTTGCCATATCACTCAAAAGATTAACCTCGCATTACAACAAAATTTGAAAACTTTAAAACATCTGCATTTAATTATGTTTACTTACGTTCTTTCGCTACAATATAAACCTCGCTAGACTGAGCCCTAGAAGCATCTGGTTTACGGATCTTTACTATGTTAAATAAAGAATGCACATCACACAAGTATTTATCCAAACCTTTACCTTGAAAAACTTTCACTAAAAAAGCCCCGCCACACATCAATATATTACGACATATATCTAATGCCACATTTCCAAGATGCATAGACTGACTAACATCAATTATCGATATACCAGTTACATTAGGAGCCATATCAGATAACACAATATGAACCTTTCTCTGATCTATCCACATACACAATTCTTTAAAAAAATTAGGATCAGAGCAATCTCCTCTTAAAAAATCAACTCCATCTATACTACGCATAGATAACATATCACACGCTATAATACGTCCTGTAATTCCTATTTTATTTTTTACATACAATGCCCAACCACCAGGCGCTGATCCTAAATCTACTACTGTCATACCAGTGGAAAATAACGATTCCACTTGGTCTATTGCCTCAAGTTTAAACCAAGACCGTGACCTCAATTTCTGCCTTCGTGCTTCTTTTGTATACTGATCTTTGAAATGCTTTTGTAACCATACTGAAGAACGTATAGAACATTTCCTATTCACCATAGCAAACTACTTCTTAAATATTTTTAAGAAATACAATATTAATGAAATAGCAGTCATTTATATTTCCTTCAATCCTTCTTAAATAAAAAAATAAAAAATTTAATATAAAATAGATTCAATTTTTGTACATACCTAGTGTATATATTCTCCTAAAAATTACAAATAACACTTATAAAAAACATATCTAATCTTCAAACATCAAATATTTAAAACTACACAACAATAAAAATATAAATTTACTAATAAATAATACTCATTTGTATCATTTTTATTTTAAAACACCAATTAACACGAATTATGTTACAAACAAAATGTAAATTCCTTAATTTCCATAACTATTCTATTAAATTTTTCAAAAACTAATAAAATCTACAAACATATTCTTAACAATATTTAACCTGAATAATTTTATATCTTATCTCCCCTTTTGGAGTATTAATATGAACAATATCCCCTTCTTTATGACCAATCAAACCCCTGGCAATAGGGGAATGAATAGAAATCATATGCTCCTTGAGATTGGCCTCATCATCCCCCACAATACTATATGTATGTCTATATGCTGTATCCAAGTTTTCAATACCAACCGTAGCACCAAACACTACTCTATCATCAGTAATTAACTTAGTAACATCTATAATATATGCATGAAAAAGTTTAGATTCTATTTCTTGAATACGACCCTCACAAAATCCTTGTTGTTCACGAGCAGCATGATATTCAGCGTTTTCTTTTAAATCACCGTGCCCACGCGCTTCAGAAATATTTTTTATAATTTCCGGACGACGAATATTTTTTAAATAATCTAGTTCTTCTTTTAATTTTTCAGCTCCACGTAAAGTCATAGGTATATACTGCATGTTTTACCTTCATCATATATATTACATACGTTTTGAAAAAATAAACCCATCTATGTAATACTTTACATGATTAACAAAATATTACACATTTCGGTCTTTCAACAACACTACTATATCTAATTTCTAATAATCTGATTACAAACATATTGCTTTAATACATATACACTATCTTATAAATAACCCTTTTCTACAGAAAACATGTAAAATTCTAATACCACAATATTAAAAATCTAAAATTAACAACTATTATGTGTATTATTCATAATACACATAACAAAACTAATTTCACCATACTGTTGTATTATCTTACGCATATGAAGAAATATATTCTTGATTGCTAGTCTGATGATTAATAAACTGCATGATACTATTACATAAGAACAATACATTAATGTTGTGTTTAGAAGATATAGAATAATATCGCCCTTTCCATTTTAAGGCACTAATAATATATTCAATCCTTTTTTCAGCTACATATTTCTCTAGTAAATCTATTTTATTAAAAACTAACCAACAAGGTTTACAAATCAAATGTTCATTATAGTTACTTAACTCGTGTTTAATAGTCACAATATTTTCTAATGGATCAGAGTTATCTACAGGAGCAATATCAATAAAATGTAGCAAAATTTGACAATGTTCTAGATGTTTTAAAAACCGTATCCCTAATCCTGCTCCATTAGAGGCACCTTTAATAATACCAGGAATATCTGCAATAACAAACCTATCATAACTATTAATCTGTACTACACCTAAATGCGGCACCAATGTAGTAAATGGATAATCTGCTACTTTTGGTTTAGCTGATGATACTATACGAATAAAACTAGATTTTCCAGAATTGGGTAATCCAAGTAACCCAACATTTGCTATAAGAAGAGATTCTAATAGCAAATGTTGGGTTACTCCCACAGCCCCATGTGTATTACAAAGTTCTTTACGACAACGTAAAGAATACTTAAAATGTCCATTACCTAAACCATGCCTTCCTCCTGTAGCTACCTTTAAACACTTTTGGTGACTACCCATATCTCCCAATAACTTATCTGTTTTTTGATAACTCACTCTAGTTCCCCACGGAACTTTCACAATAACATCTTTTCCTTTTTTACCAGTACAACCACGACCACGACCACATTGACCATGACCAGCCCTAAAAACACGGTTAGAATAAAAGTAATGTAAAGTATTCATATTAGGATCTGCTAATAACCAAACATCACCACCATCTCCTCCATTGCTACCATTAGGTTTTTTTAAAAAAGATGTTCTCCTTCCTGTTCTTTGAAAACTAACACAACCATTCCCTCCATTACCAGAAACAACCATAATGTTGACCATATCGACGAATTTCATAATATATCTCTAACACATATCTACATTTTATAATATATAAAACCATCGTTTAATAACTTAATATCTGCATATATAATGAAGTGTGTGCATCCTATTAAATCATCTTTTTAATATTTTATTTACTATACGCAACGAATAAAACGCATCATTTTTATTCTTAACAAAAACTCAATTATGAATAATCTAAAAATAACAAAATTACTATAATTTCAATAAAACATACCCAATCTATATATGTTATACACAAAATTATAACATAAGTGTAAATATATAAGTTATAAAAATTACGCGTCTAAATAATACTTAGATTTCCTATATCCCTACCATATTTTGTAACAAAAACTATATCCTAAAATCCAAATGAACACTTAATCTCATTGTCTTAATCACTCCTTTTTACTCCATAAAAAATAATATATCACTGGTAAAATACCAACACTATCATTACTATAATTCTATAACCAAAACTAAAATAGTTCTGATTAAACCCATTTATTTACTTTATATAAAATAATAAAATTAATTATTACATAACAATATTAACAATTTTAAGTTTTTATTCGTCAGAAACAATACTAATAAACCTACGACGCCATGCTCCCTTTTTTTCAAATAAAACTTTTCCAGATTTTAAAGCAAAAAGAGTATAATCTCTTCCACAGCCTACATCCTTTCCTGGATGAAACGTATTGCCACGTTGACGCACAATAATAGAACCTGAAGATACAAACTCACCTCCAAAACGTTTCACTCCTAAACGTTTACTATGTGAATCCCGACCATTACGAGTAGAGCCACCGGCTTTTTTATGTGCCATTTTTATTCCCTATTTTTTAATTATTCAGATTGTAACCATTTATACTTATTATTTGTATAGTTGTAAAACATTGACGATGTCCTTGAAATTTACGAAAATGTTTACGACGTCTAAATTTAATAATCTCTATTTTTCGATCCAAACTTTGAGCGGTAATTTTTGCTATAATTTGCCCTTTTTTTATAAAAGGATCCCCTATAAGCAGGTATTCTTCATCTTTAATAAGTAATATTTGACTAAACATAACTTGATCACCAACGTCAATATCAAGCCTTTCTACATGAATTACCTGACCTTCATTAACACGATACTGTTTACTACCAATTTGAAAAACTGCATACATAAATAATCATCCATCTCTTGTACATAATCTGATATTATTTCTATATACGTTCTTATACATTAAAAAAAACTGTTTCACAACACAATAATAAAATTTACATACATTACTCATAGTATAGTTTAATTTAACATAAGTCATTTTTTGCATATGTAAGTATAATACATTACACCTGACATTTGATAACTATAATAACATCAATGAATATTAACCAAATCTCTGAACTAACTAAACAAGATATGGCGGATGTAAATTCAGAAATCCGCACACGATTAACATCTGACATTACTTTAATTAATAAACTTGTTCAATATATTGTTAATAGCGGCGGAAAACGAATTCGACCAATGATTACGTTATTAATTGCGAGAGCATTACACTATAAAAAAGTACAACATGTTACCATCGCCACGTTAATAGAATTTATTCATACTGCTACTTTATTACATGATGATGTAGTGGATAAATCACATATGAGGCGCGGTAAAATAACTACTAATATGATCTTTGGTAATACTGCTAGTATATTAGTAGGAGATTTTATATATACACGAGCCTTTCAAATGATGACTGAATTAGAATCCTTACGAATATTGTCTTTAATGGCAGATGCTGTTAATATCATAGCAGAAGGAGAAATGTTACAATTAACAAATCGCAATAATCCATCTATTACTATAGATAATTACATGAAAATTATTTACAGCAAAACTGCTCGTTTATTTGAAGTAGCTTCTCAATCATCCGCTATTCTAGCCGATGCCAATGCTTATCAAGAAAAAGCATTACGTAATTATGGACGATACGTAGGAATTGCTTTTCAATTAATTGATGATTTATTAGACTATAATGCATCAGAAACAATATTTGGAAAAAATATTGGAAATGATTTAAATGAAGGAAAACCCACTCTCCCTTTACTACATGCTATTCATCATAGTACTCCAAAACAGGCATTACTTATACGTCAAGCCATAAAACAAGGTAACAATCGCCATTCGTTAAATATCATTCTAGATACAATGAATCAACATGGATCATTAGAATATACTCGACAACGCGCTGAAACAGAAATTAACAAAGCTATTTCTTGTCTTAAAATTTTACCTCCTTCTCCTTATAGACAAGCATTGGCAAGTTTAGCTACTTATGTAATTCAAAGAATCCATTAGTTTTATATTTCAAAAGCTACAAATATATTGAGACCAACAATCATATACACAGAACTCAGAAAACTATAATTGGAATAGCTATCAGCTATAATATGCTTTTTTTCATAAAAATATGAAAAAATCTTTCTTATGCTTATAAGCATACAATCAGCATTGTATACATAATATATTGATTATAAAATATAAATGACATATGATTACTTTTTAATAACTTATTACTTATATATAGGCAATATAGATGTCCTTTCACCAAATTCCGGCAGGAAAAAATATTCCAGAAGACATATATGTTATTATTGAGATTCCAGCTCATTCTGATCCAATTAAATATGAAATTAACAAAAAAACAGGAATAGTATTCGTTGATCGTTTTTTATTAACACCTATGTTTTACCCTTGTAATTATGGCTATATTAATAATACCCTATCCTTAGACGGAGATCCAGTAGATATTTTAGTACCTACTCCATATCCTTTACGATCAGGTTGTGTAATACGTTGTCGACCTATCGGTATACTCAATATGATAGACGAATCTGGAGAAGATGCTAAAATCATTGCAGTTCCTCATGATAAAATATCAGAACAATATTCTTTAATAAAAGATATAAATGATATTCCAGATTTATTACGCAAACAAATCAATCATTTTTTTAAAAATTACAAAGATTTAGATTCTGGAAAATGGGTAAAAATAAAAAGTTGGGGCAACATTAATGCTGCTAAAACAGAAATTTTAAACTCTTTTGAACGTTTTAAAAACAACATATAATTTTATACGTATATATGTTTATATCACACATAATAGGTAATGCTTTATACTATTGCTAAATACAAAATAATTAAAAAGCAAATTTATATAATACATCAATTGCTTGATTGCTTCCAGATGTAACTTCTAAATAGAGTTGTGAACACAAGCAATAACGTGCAGTTATTATTGTCAATAAATCAAAAATACTAACTCCATATTTAATTTGTAAACCGGGAGCGATATATCCGCTTAACGCAACCCACGAAGCAATACCAAAATCTTGAGTATTTAATGTCAACTCTTGCACACCAAATACCTTTCCTATTTTATTAATCAACTTTTCACTACTCTTAATACTTGCTCCAATTAATAAAGACGTCGCTAGATTAGCATCTGTATTAGAAGTTACTACATTGTTGTTCCTATCGAATAAATAAGAAATTACTTCCTGCGGAGAAAAAGACAATGAATTAGAGAAAGTTTCTATTTTGAGTTGACTAAAAATACCAGTAACTCGTATACCAATTACACTCCCATTTTTAATATTAGACGAATCACAAACTGCTTCAACATCAAGATATGGTTGATTTATTGCCCCAGAAAATAGTAATTGTCCCTTTTTTATTATTAAATTTTGTCCATATGCTTGAAAATGACCAGAAGGTATATCAACATTCCCCGTTAATGCTATATGATTGTTATTATATCGAATTCCTAAATTACCCCTTAATTTCATACGCAAACCGAATCCATTGAAATGCACATCATTACCAAGACGCACATTGATATCGGAAGATACAGAAATAAACAAATTTTTAGAATCATCTGAAATAGGTATGAAATTATCATCTAACAAAATTTCCTCTGAAGAAATGCTTATTATATTTTTTGAATATTCCTTCGCCTTAATATAAGCCCAAGGAATTTCTATATTCCCTTGTATATGAATTTTTTTTGAAGTAATAGTACAAATAATATCAGGAGACATTTTTACCATTATATCGGGAGATGCACAAAAATTAACTTGATTGCCTCGTATTTTAAAAAATACACGTATATTACTAATAGAATTAAAATTAATAATATCACCATCTAAATACAACCTACATCCATAATCTGTATCTATTATTCCATTTAATACAGCATGATCCCCAAAAAAATTTATGAATAAGACTCCGTTTTTAAAAAAAAATGGAGTCTTAGGTTGATTAATACTAAAATTTTGTAACCGAGCTGAACCATGAATGCGTAATTGATGTATATATCCATAAAAATGAATATTTAAATTTAATAATCCACTTACAGGTTTTTTCAAGCAAACCAATAAATTACAAAAAGGAACCAACAAAATATTTTTAATCTGCACATTACCCTCTATTTTAGATGTATTGGATAATGTAGTATCTATTCTTAACGTTCCAGAACTTTCATCATCATCTCCAATATTCATACCCCACTTACAATATACATCCTTTTGAGTTAATACAGCCTTTACCTTTATGTTATTAATTTTAATCACAGTAGTCTTTGCTTCTTTGATAGAAGACTTTATATAAAATCGTTTTCCTGACAATGAAATTGTACCCCTAGGTAACAAAGCGCCCCATGTCCAATAACAATTGGTACAATATATACGAACAGCGTTTACACTTATTAATTCTGGCAATAAAATTTTTAAAGAAACTAAATTAAAATTTTTCAATAAATCATTCACTTTATTTAATATGTTAATTTTTAAAACATTAGACACAGGAATTACGCAATCAATACCTTCCCAAAAATGCGAATCAACAATCATTTTCCGAGTTAAATATTGATAAGTAAGAACAACATCCTGCATTAATTTCCACGTTCCTATTGCAGTAATAATACTTGTTTTATAAATTCTACTATTCCAATGTTTATGAACAAAATCTACATGACCACACAATTTTATTTCTCCAGACAACATATCACCATCAGTTATTAAACGTACAAAATGTTGCTTAATATTACCTTTTCCTTGTACAATTAACTTACGTAAAGAAAACATTCCGTATCTTATCTTATCTGCTTGAAAAAAAAATTTGCTTGGTTGACCAACATCACAACAAACGTCGCTATTCACTGTTATTTT